>CAMWNL010000189.1 GCA_947175585.1 uncultured Bacteroidales bacterium
CCTCGGTGCGTCCCTACATTTATATTTAATTTACATCCGTAAAACATCTTATGAAACAACTCGTCATACTTCTCACCGCTTTGGCTGCGACATTCCAGACGTTTGCCATAACTCCGCAAACTGTCGATAAGACAGTGGCAAAGCTTTCACTCGAACAGAAAGCACGACTGCTGGTTGGAGTCGGTGGATGTAATTCTGACATTAGCCACTACACACCCGGCGCGGCCGGATGGACCTATGAGATAGCCGAGTTAGGCATACCGTCGATCAACCTTGCTGACGGTCCTGTCGGACTTCGCATAAATCCGCTCCCGTGGCAGGAGTCGGTCGTGACCTATGATGATAACGGCATCCCTGTAGCTTCAGCTTTCAATGGCGATGCTACCTCCGGTGATGAGCCGTCTTATGCTACTGCTTTTCCTTCTACAACCGCACTTGCCGCGACTTGGAACCGCGATATGGCGCGTCTCCAGGGCGAAACTATGGGCGATGAGGCGCGGGCCTACGGCGTTGATGTCATTCTTTCGCCCGGCGTCAATATCATGCGCAACCCATTGTGCGGCCGAAATTTCGAGTATTACTCCGAAGACCCTTTACTGACGGGAGCCCTTGCGTCAGAATTAATCAAGGGCATACAGTCGCGAGGTATAGGCACAAGTCTGAAACACTTTATCGCTAACAATCAGCAGACCGGCAAGAAAGTCAATGATGCCCGTATGACACAACGTGCCCTGCGTGAAATCTATGCCCGTCCGTTTGAAATTGTTGTTCGCGACGCAAAACCGTGGACCGTTATGGGTTCATATAATTATATTTCCGGCGAGCCGACCCAGACCAATCGCGAACTTATGACGACACTCCTTCGTGACGAGTGGGGTTTTGATGGTCTCGCTTTGACCGATTGGACTGTGTGGCGTCCGGCCGATGGTCTTATCAATGCCCGGTGTCCGCTTATCATGCCCGGCAATGAAGACCGTGTTCAGGAAATCATCGAAGCTGTAAAGTCCGGTAAGGTTTCCGAAAAACAGCTTGACGCATGCGTCCGCGATCTTCTTAATCTCGTCGCAAAATCAATCACTGCCAAGGGATGGACCAAATCAATGCCCAACCTTAAGGCTCATGCTGAGGCTTCGCGCGATGTTGCCGGTGAAAGCATGGTTCTTTTGAAAAATAATAATTCGACCTTACCCCTCGCTCCCGGCACTAAGATAGCGCTTTTCGGTGCTACTGCCTATAAGTCCATAGCCGGAGGCACTGGATCGTCAAACGTCAACAAGGCTCATATCGTTGATATCGACAGAGGTCTTGCTGATGCAGGCTATATCATTAATCCGCAGCTTGCCGACGTTTACGCCCACTACATTGCCGCTCAGGATGCACTCCTTGACAACGTCACCAATTGCCCTGACTGGATGAAAATATCATATCACCGCACCGTTATACCCGAAATGAATATTGACGGAGCTACGGCTCTCGTCAGTCAGCAGGCTGCCGACAATCAGGCCGCTGTCGTTGTCATAGGCCGCAAGTCCGGTGAGACTTCAGACCGCGGTCTTGACGGAGACTACAATCTGTCTTACGCTGAGCAACAGATGATACGTCGCGTTTGCGATGCGTTTCATGCCGTCGGCAAGCCCGTCATAGTTATTCTCAACGTTTGCGGAGCAATGGAGGTGGCTTCGTGGAGCGAACTTCCCGATGCCATTCTGTTGGCGTGGTTCCCCGGCCAGGAGTGTGGAGACGCAGTTGCCGACGTCATTTCAGGGCGCGTCAACCCCTCGGGACGCCTCCCGATGACATTGCCCGTGGCTTATGACCACAACCCTTCATCACGCAACTATCCCTGGCTCGGTCAGCAGGGTGGTCGCAATTTTGACTTCACCGAGTATCAGGAAGACATTTGGGTCGGTTACCGCTATTTTGACGCTTGCGGACTGAAAACAGCTTATCCTTTTGGCTACGGCTTGAGTTACACAACTTTTGCATATACAGATCCGACAGCGCGCCGCCACGGCGATCGAACTGATCTTTCGGTCACCGTCACCAATACCGGTGACCGTCCCGGCAAAGAGGTGGTGGCCCTCTACGTTTCTGCTCCTGAAAGCAAGACTATGCTTAAACCGGTAGCCGAGTTGCGCGGCTTCGAAAAAACACGTCTGCTCCAACCCGGCGAAAGCCAGCGTGTGACGATTTCAGTTAGTGATGATGACTTGGCATCGTTTGACGATTCTACTTCAGCTTGGGTGACAGATGCCGGCATGTATACAGCTCATCTTGGTGGTTACCCCGGTGACTACCGCGCCGAGACAACGTTTAAACTCAACAAACCGAAGACTCGCAAGGTCAACAACATCCTTGCTCCCGTCGAACCCGTGACTACTATCAATCCCTTCGAGGAGCATAAGCAGAAATTCACATGGCATGACGCTTCTCAGTTTGAAATCCTCGGTCGTGTCTATCCCGACTCGTTACCGATCTATGCGCGTATTCCGGCATTTAAAAAAGACGTTACCCGTTTCGAAGTTTATCAGCTCGGTCAGCATTCTGCAGGCATATCAATTCGCTTCCGCAGCAACTCTCCGACTATTGTATTGAAGTGGAATACTGTTTTTAAAAATTCCATGACCCACATGGCCGACCTCGGCTCGCGTGGTCTCGATCTCTACTACCTCACCGACGATTGTCAGTGGCGTTATCTCGGCCCAGGTCGTCCGATGGGCAATCCTACATATTGGACAGCCGCGGCTAACATGGATGGCAGCATGCGCGAATACATGATTCACCTTTCGTTATACGATCAGGTCGACAAGCTTGAAATCGGCATTGATGAGGGCTCCGTAATCGAGCAGCCGGTCGTCGCTTCACCGCGCCGTGGCAAACCCGTTGTCATCTACGGAACGTCACTCGCTCACGGAGCCACGGCTTCCCGTCCGGGCATGGCGGCTTCCAATATCCTCCAGCGCGAACTCGACAATGAGTTTATCAATCTCGGTTTCAGCGCTAACGGAAAACTTGACTATGAAATAGCCGAAATGATGGCTGATGTCGACGCCGCCGTCTACATTATGGATAATATCCCGAACTCTTCCGTCGACCAGATTTACAACAAAACCGAAAAATTTGTCAAAATCCTTCGCGATCGTCACCCCGACACCCCGATTATCTTTGTCGAGGATCCGAAATTCCCGGCTATTCCCCTCGACCAAAAGATGACCGAGACCGTGGCCTTGAAAAATAAGGCTATCCGTGAAGTCTATCAGCGCATGGTCGACAACGGTCTTGATAACACTTATTATGTCGAGCAAGTCAACCTCCAGCCTGAGGACGGCGACGCTACCTCCGATGAATATCACTACACTGACATCGGGTTCCGCAAATATTGCGACACTCTTTTGCCAATTCTTAGAAAAATTTTAAATAAATGATAAGTCTTAGAAAAATTTTCCTTGCGTCAGTGCTCTCACTGGCCCCTGTAGTTAACGCCATTGCTGACGAGAACGTCAACGAATATGGCTCTGATCCCAAAATCTCCGATCTCGCTCTGATTTATGCCGGCAACACCAATCGCCCGGCGTGGACTAAGGAACATCTGCGTCCTTATGTGACCCATGTCTATGCCGACGGTCATGAAGACTGGTTCTTCGATGGCTTCCTCTTCCTTGAGTTCTCTCATGGCGATGTTTCCTATGGCAACGGCAGTGGCAAGAATCCCGCCCTTCAGGATGATTGGCAGTGGCTGCTTAACGAGTATTTCAAAGAGGGATACAAACTCGATGCCCTCGACAAGCTGATTACAGAAAAAAAAGCCGAACTTGGTGAACCGACATTGCGCCACCGCGTTGTTGTCACCTGCTGCGCACCGACAAAATTGCCCAACGGCAACTGGTCACGTAAAAAATGGGGTACTGTCGACGGTAAGGATTTGACATTCCATATCCGCAGCCATCGGATTGACGCTGTTAAGTGGTATATCGACCAGCTTATCTCAATGTGGGATGCAGCCGGATTCGAAAATCTTGATCTCGAAGGTATCTATTGGATTGAAGAAGGTCTCTTCTCTAACGGTGACATCATGGCTGAGGTCAACGATTACGTTCACTCCAAAGGCCTCCGCTCATATTGGATTCCCTATTACCCCGACAACCAGACCTATTGGTCTCAATGGAAAGACGGCTATAATTTCGACATGTGCTATATTCAGCCTAACTACGCTTTCCTCGACAAAAACGGTGCGACTAAACCGTTCTCATTGTTGACCAACACTGTCGACGCGGCCAAGCGTTACGGCATGGGACTTGAACTCGAATTTGAAACACAGTCCACCAGCAATGCTCTTCACAGCGTCAATCCCATCCTCCATCAGCACATCAACGATTACATGGATGTCTTCGACGAGCAGGGAGTCTTTGACCGCGCGGGCGTAGCATATTATACCGGCACCCAGGGACTCATCCACATGGATCAGAGCACCGATTCTGTCGACCATGCGACAATCGACCGCATGGCTGACTACGTTGTTGCCCGTCAGAAGGCAAAACGTGCGGCTGCCGGTGTCAGCGAGATTGTCGTTGACGGTGATCGTGAGCCGTTGGCTTACGCATCAGAGGGTCGTATCATACTTGCTGCCGACACTTGCTGTCATGATGTCTCCGGTCGTTTGCTCTACACCGGAGCCGGATCATTCGAGTGTCAGAGCGGTCTCTACATCGTTTCTGACCTTCAGGGACGCACAATGAAATTACTCGTAAAATAATGATAGGGACGCACCCTGGTGCGTCCGGGTAAAC
>CAMWNL010000190.1 GCA_947175585.1 uncultured Bacteroidales bacterium
GAATAGACACATTCAATGTCATCGTGGTAGGCTCGCCGGCTGAAGCTGACCGCTATGCGACCCGTCTGGAGCGAAACAACCGCCGGATGGGCTATCGGGTCGTAGGCATCGTTGACGACGGCAGCGGTTTGCATGATAGTGAGGATCTGAAATATCCCCTGATTCCCAGCGAAAACATTGCTGATGTGATTTCGGCTAAAAATGTCAAGGCTTTTGTTGTGCTCGCTACCCGTGACCATCAGGAGAAATCGGTCGCAACAATCAGTCGCATGACCTCTTACGGCGTGACTATCCTCTTACCGATTGACTTTTACAATATAGTGACCTCCCGTCCCAAGCTGATCAACATAGTCGGTGAGCCGCTTGTCGATATTTCATCACCGGGATTATCACCGGCGGCATCTAATCTTAAGCGCCTCAGCGATTTTATCATCTCGGCGCTGGCTATAATCTTGTTGTTGCCGGCCGGTCTTGTGATTGCGGCGCTGATTAAGCTTGATTCAAAGGGACCGGTGTTTTATCGTCAGCAAAGGGTAGGGTTGCACCGCCGTAAATTTGAGATTATAAAATTCAGGTCAATGATCGTTGATGCTGAGCCTGACGGTCCGACGCTGAGTAGCAATAGCGACAACCGGATAACCCGTGTAGGGCATTTCCTGCGTAAATATCGCCTCGACGAGTTGCCGCAGTTCTTCAATGTGTTGTGTGGAGACATGTCGCTTGTAGGGCCAAGACCTGAACGCGAATATTTTCTCGAACAATTGCTCGCTATAGAGCCTGCTGTATGCACACTTCACAACGTCAGACCCGGCATAACATCGCTTGGCATGGTCAAATATGGCTATGCGTCAGATCTCAGACAGATGTCCGAGCGTCTGAATTTTGACATATTATATATAGAGAATATATCGTTTTCACTCGATATGAGGATATTGTTTCACACCGTCAACACGGTTATAACCGGCAAGGGAATATAATTTATGGAAGATTCGCCGACTATCAACATAGACGAACATAACTCCATTGAGTCACAAGGCAACGTAGATGAACCTAAAAATAAAGGCGTCCACGACATATTCCTGCGTTTTTTGCTTTGGCGTGAAAAGCACGTCAAAGAGCGTGATTTCATCTTGTTTGTGGCTTTTCTTGTGGGTATCTGCGGTGGAGTTGCCGCTATTCTGCTGAAGACAGCCATTCATTTCATTTCTTCGGCGCTGACATCCCGTGTCAATATAAGTGCCGGCAACTATGTCTATATAATATTACCGGCCATAGGTGTGGTGCTTTCGGCGCTATTTGTTCGCTATATCGTTAAGGATAACATCAGTCACGGTGTTACCCGTGTTCTATATGCGATATCTCAGAATAAGAGTCGCCTCAAACGTCATAACATCTGGACATCGATCGTTGCCAGTTCGGTGACTATCGGTTTTGGTGGATCTGTCGGAGCCGAAGGTCCGATAGTCTTTACCGGCGCTGCTATTGGTTCTAACATCGGACGCTTGTTCCGCATGTCACCGCGCACGTTGATGATACTCGTCGGTTGTGGAGCTGCCGCAGGTATTGCCGGCATCTTCAAGGCGCCGATTGCAGGTATGCTTTTTACACTTGAGGTGTTGATGCTTGACCTTACTGCCGTGTCGGTCATGCCCCTGCTGATCGCGTCAATCACGAGTGCCACGCTCGCTTATATCTATACAGGCTACGACTTTGAGTTCTTTTTCATTCAGAGCGAGGAGTTCTATATGGCTAAGGTTCCTTATGCTGTTGTGCTTGGAGTCTTTTGTGGCTTTGTATCTCTTTATTTTACAAAGGTTATGAACATGATGGAGAATTTCTTCCACAAGTTCAAGAATCGATGGAACAAGACGCTCGTCGGATGTATCATCCTTTCAGCCCTGGTATTTATTTTCCCCCCTCTTTATGGAGAGGGTTACGGCTCTATCATCGGTCTGCTCAACGGTGACCCGTCGTCAATCGTCAATGGTTCGTTATTCTATGGTGACAGAAATCAGGTGTGGTTCATCATACTGTTTATCGCCTTGATTATTCTGACTAAGGCTTTTGCCACATCTGCAACCAATGGAGCCGGTGGTGTCGGCGGCACATTTGCGCCCTCGCTCTATGTCGGTTGTATGGCCGGATTCCTTTTTGCCTATGTTGTTAATCTGATTGGATTTGATACGGCCTTATCGACAAAAAACTTTGCGTTGATCGGCATGGCCGGAGTTATGGCCGGAGTCATGCATGCCCCGTTGATGGCGATCTTCTTGACCGCAGAGTTGACAGGAGGCTATGATCTGTTTTTGCCATTGCTTATCGTGTCTACGATTTCTTATGGCACGATTAAGATATTTGAGCCGTACAGCATCTACACTATGCGTCTGGCCAAGAGAGGAGAGTTGCTCACTCACGAAAAGGACAAGGCCGTGCTTACGTTGTTGAAGATGGATAGTGTTATCGAGCGTGATTTCTTGACCGTCAGACCCGAGATGTCGCTGAAAGAAATGGTTGACACTATTGCGAAGTCTAATCGAAATCTTTTCCCGGTCGTTGATGGCGATGGTCGTCTTCTGGGAGTTGTGTTGCTTGATGATATTCGCAACATTATGTTCCGTCCTGACCTCTATCGCAAGATGTTTGTCAATAAATTTATGTCTATTCCTCCGGCTAAAATTGAGGTAGGTGAGAGTATGGACAAAGTGATGAAAACTTTTGATGATACTGCGGCATGGAATCTGCCGGTCGTAGAGAATGGCCGATATGTCGGCTTTGTCAGCAAAAGCAAGATTTTCAACTCTTATCGCCGGGTTCTTCGCCATTATTGCGAGGACTGACAAAAAATAAGCGCCCATGCTTTTTCGCATAGACGCTTATCGTCAGAGGTGAGAGTCATAGAGTTATTTATTTGAATCTTTCTGTTTCTTCATCTGACCTTTGTCGGGGCGGTTTCCTTTCATGTCTTTTTTGCCCATGTTGGCTTTTTTCATGTTGCGATTGTGGGCCGGTCCCATATCAGGACGGTTGAGAGTCATGTTTTCGAGGAAAGTCACATATTGCTCAGGCGTAAGGATGCTTTTGACTTTTGCAAGATATTCACGCTTTGCTTCGCGGCGGTCAGGTTTCTGCTTGTCACCCTTTTGTCCGCTTTCTTTTCTCTTACAGCACTCTGACTTCAGATCATTGAGCTTTGACTGCTGGTTCTCTGTGAGATTGAGTCCTTCGAAGGGGTTGAAATCGGGGCGCTTGCGGTCGCAGTTGTCGCCTTTTTTACATTCTTTCTTGGTCGTGTTGTCTGAATTTGCGCTGTCATTAGCGGCGAAGCAAACAGTTGAACCGGTTGCGAAAAGGATTGCTGCGAGTAATAATGCTTTTGTCTTCATAATTTGTTACGTTTTTAGAGTTTGTAGTTAATATGATTTTATAGATTGTATTTTTGTTCTTGTTACGTCATTTTGACTCTATATTTTGCCTAAGGTTTAGTCCTTGTTTTAAATTTATAGCTTGTTAACCGCTCTGCAGATTCATTAACAGTGATAGCCATAGAATTAATCACGCCCTACATTAGTATATATGAAATGAACTTCTTATCTTTGCACCCATAATGAAAGATATGATATCACATATAAAACGCTTTTTTAGCGGGCATCCGATAATTGCCAACCTCATATTGATGATCATTGTGGCTTGGCTAATTATCTGGGGAGCATTGATTTTCCTCGATTCGTGGACTAATCATGGCGATAATGCGACTGTGCCTCAGATCAAAGGCATGAGCTATCAGCAGGCAACTTTACTTCTTGCTGAAAATGATTTGACCGTTGAGATTTCCGATTCTATTTATGACCGCAATGCCCGTCCCGGCACGATTGTTGAGTCATGGCCCCGGGCTGGAGCCGTGGTCAAGCGCGGCCGCCAGGTCTATGTCACGGTGACTGCATTTTCTCCTAAGGAAGTTAAAGTGGCTATGCCGGTCACCGGAGTGTCGTCTCGCCAGGCAATCAGTTATCTCGAAGCTTTAGGAGTGACATCCATCCGCCTTGTGAGTGTGCCCTCCCAGTTCCCTGATCTGGTGGAGAAGGCTTACGCTGACGGTAAACCTCTGTCTGTAGGCTCATCGTTCCCTGTTACAGCTTCAATTACTCTTGAGGTTGGCTCTGCTCCTGTTGATACTTATGCTACAGACTCGCTCGATATTGCGGTTGATGAAGTCATCGATGAAGTCGAATTTGAAAATGGCGATTTCTGATGGAAGAGTTTGATAACGTTTCCGGGGAGTTGCCCGATGAAATTATCGGCGCAGAGATTGATAGCGATGAGCCCGATGAAGGCTCTGGTCTTTATGAGCATTTTCGTTTTGTAGCTGATAAAGGGCAGGCTCTGCTGAGAGTTGACAAATTTCTTGTGGCGCGTCTTGAAAAATCGTCGCGCAATAGGGTGCAGCAGGCCGCTGAGGCCGGATGTATTCTCGTTAACGGCAAGCCGGTGAAGAGCAACTACAGGGTTAAGCCACTCGATGTTGTTCAGGTCGTTATGGATCGTCCCCGTTATGAATGTGAGATAATAGCCCAGGACATACCTCTTGATATTGTTTACGAGGATGCTGACTTGCTCGTTGTTAATAAACCTGCCGGACTCGTAGTCCATCCCGGACATGGTAATTATGACGGCACACTCGTCAATGCTCTTGCATGGCATTTTAAAGATAATCCCGATTACGATGTCAACGATCCTCGCATGGGTCTCGTTCATCGCATAGATAAGGATACCTCAGGTTTGCTTGTCG
>CAMWNL010000191.1 GCA_947175585.1 uncultured Bacteroidales bacterium
AGGTCTCGTGGGCTCTGACATGTGTATAAGACACAGATGGAGCACACCCTCGGCACGGGAGTATGATACTTTTTCACCCGAGGGTGTACGCATAGAGAACGTCAGGGTATTTTCTGACTCTACAAAACCTTCGTTAAGGACGACATCGTTGCTGCAAGAGGCCAATGACAGTATCGTCAATACTGACGCGGACATTAGGAATCCTTTAAAAGCAAATTTTACTTTCATTCTTTTTTTAGATTCGTTTTAAAAGTTAAGAATTGGTTAATTATCACTTATGCTCTATTGGTTTATATGTTGCATTAAATTGCTTTATCCGAAGTTTCCGCCATTAACCCAGTCAGCTACCGAACCTTCGACCATAGGAAGGAGATCCACACGGTTTTCGTTGATGACCTTCAGCAGTATCTCGTAGTCCTGGACGTGGGTGGCCGATGGTCGCCATCCCCATGTGCGGAACGCTTTGCCGAGATCAATGTCAGGGGTTACGGGGAGGCCGTCAAACTTGATTCGCAGAGTTGGAATCTGTGTGTCGGTGTATCTCAGCGTCACGAACTCCGCCCGAAGTTCGAGCTGACGCAGAGGGACATTTAGGCTGTAGGTTTCCGCTCTGTCTCCCGCCGGAACGTTCAGCCCATCAGCGGTCAGCGAGGTATTGCCGGGGTCGAGGGAGTACTGCGTATGTACCCCTGCGAGTTCCATCTCGTAGCTACCGATATATGGAGGTCTTCCGATCCATTCAACGGTAACTTTCAGATGACAGTGAATATTGACCATCTCGGTAGTAAGACGGTTGGACGCCATACCATCCTTACTCAGCTCCAATCCACGGCCGTCGGCATCGACGGCAAAGTGCTTAACGCCCCAGAACAGCTCGTCGGTGTTGGCGTAGTCGCTTTCTCGCTTCCTGTTGCGTGCTGTATGGGAAAGTGAGAATTGCTCCAACTGACTTTCACTACCATGCTGGTAGGCGGATATGTCGGTCATATTGCCTATTGTTATCATTGTGTATGTTCCTGTGTTCAGTTCAAGCGGTTGACGGTTAAGTGTTTCTCCTGCGGGGAGTTCACAGATAAATGCACCTTCGTTATCAAAAAGGAAATGGCGGAGCGAGAGGATGTTGTCGGGGAACACGTCTGTTCCATCGGGACGATAGACATAGTGCATCGTCAATGGCTCGGGACAGCACAGATCGCGTTCATCTTCGAGCTGACAGCTTGTCGCGATGACCGAAATTATTGCTGAGACCATAGTGATATATATTATATGTCTTATCGACAACATTATTTTATCAACGATAAATGATTGTTACTTCGGTGCGCCGCAGTAGAGGGAACACACGGTAGAGCAATACACGGTAGTCGCTCAGTGCGCGCAAATCCTGTTTGCGGATTTCAGGGTCGGAATTACTGTCAAGGATGAAGTTGACCTCATCGCCCATCATCACAACTTCGGCTTTATGTCTGAGTCCCTCCCAATCGTCGCCATGAGCCGTCATCGTTATGCCGGAGGCTGGAATGCCGAGGACTCTCGCAATCTGCTCAGCTACGCCACGGGCGCGACGTTCCGACAACATCAAGTTGTAGATAGCTGTATATTCAGGCGAGGCGTAACCGTCTATCTTCACCGTCAGAATTTCACACCCACGCAGTGAATCAAGATAGGAATTCAACCTCAATTGTATCGGTTCATGCTGATTGACATCATAGTACACTCCGAATTTCAAAGTGTCATTCACTTCTTTCTCGGTGTCGTATATAAGCTTTTCGATGGCGTTATGAGCCGTATCGGGCGTTTCGTGGATAACCACCGGAGTTTCTTCCACGTAGGCAAGAACGTGTTTGATAACGGTGCGTCTGTGGGTCGGGAATATGTATTTGAATGAGAGTGAGGCATTGGTGACCGTGGCAAGGTGGCGCGCACGGTGCGACACGCGCTTGCCGCAACTACCGCAGTTATATTTGTCATAATTGAGATGCATCCATCCCGCACCGATTGAAGCACCGATGCGCCAGTGTTCGCTGAGTCGCCACTCATGACCGTATGAGAGTCCGACACCGAGAAGAAAACCCTGATAACGGTAGTTCTGAAGATTTTTTGGGTATCTCAGTCCTCCGATATTGTATTTTCCACCCATAAGATGAAGACCGAAGTATGAACCCTCGAAGACATGGCGCAACCACAGACGACTCTCCTGAGTCAGCAGCCAATGGTTGAGCTTGGGGTTGGAGAGATCGCCCCCGGGCGCACCGAATTTGTCGGGGAGGTTGAAAGCGTTATAGCCTATGGATGCGGCAAGAGAGAAACGGCGCGATGTGGCTATCTCCATACCGACATTTGGTGTCGTCGTGAGCCAATACAGTACATTCGAACTTATGGCAAAACGATCGAGTGAGTCCGGCTCAGAGGAGTCAGCTTTGATACACGGTACGGAAATTAGTATCAAAAGCAGAAAAGTAGACAAGCGTATCATCCTGCCTAAATTTTGCGAATACTTATATGTCCTCAAATAACTGATCATTGATATGATTGGCTAAAATGAAATCGTTGATTTTTTCAGATAATAGGTACTTATACGACACCTGAACTAAATCGTAGCACATGTCTGATTCGAAATTCGGGCGCAAAATTATGAAGGAGTAATGAAAACCTCTTTCTCGTAGGCGTAACCGAACGTCACTCTTGCAATATCAAAGCGTCACCAAACGTCACATTGCACTAAATCAGTCCTTTATAATTCCAACTCAATGCAAAAATGTCACGAAAAAATAGTAATTTTGCAGCATGAAAAATCTCGCCACAATTACCGTTATATTAATTTTGGTGACGTTGTTGCAGGGCTGCCGTCACAAAACGGAGCGTCTTGAACCATATGGATGGACGCTCATAGAATCGAAATTTGATTCATTGACTCGGGTTGCAGAAGCGTATATGTACACTCCTATTTCGCCTGACTCTGTTGAAGCTGTTGTTCGGCAGATGGATTTTATCGCCGGAACTTCAACTGAAAATACAAACGAGTTATTGGCACGCAGCCGATATTGGGAAGCATACCTCTGCAATAGAAATTGGGATGGTTTTCATGCTCGTCAAGCTTTGCAAGAAGCTGACAGTCTCACATCTGATAAGTATCTTAAAGAAAGAATTGGCTCTTTGAGTTTAACAACTGAAAATTTTAAAGCATACGAAACTTTTAGAAATCTCCTGCAGCAACTTGACTATTATAAATCTATAGGTGACATACCACAACAGGGTAATACAGCAATGCTAATCTGCTCTAACCTGGCCTATACAGATGCTCCTGACATAGCTCTTGATTACCTATATATGGCCGATTCTCTTTTTAAGGCATCTGGAACGGATGCGCGATGTATTAATTTAGGTACTAATGAGGCCACCCTGTTATGCATTGCAGATAGGAAAGAGGAAGCAGAGAAGGTATTCAATCGGCTATTTTCGGACTCTATAATCACTAATCATAAAGATGGTTATGAGGTACTATTGAGAAACCATTACTACTTCTTTGGCGATAGTGCTTCACTATTCAAAGGATATGCTGTTCAAAAAGATAAAGAGCATGTAACTACGGGATCTCAATCGTTGACTGCTTTGTATGAATCTTTAATAGCAGATTATTTCCTAATGAAAGGGAATATTGATTCTGCGAGTTTCTATCTCAATAATCTAAAAATTGATGTGGAAAATATTGAAGATGATGATATTAAATCAACTATTTACGGTACCTATGCCTCTTACTACGACTCTATAGGTCAAAAGGAGAAAGCTATTGAGGCAATAAACCGTTACGAAATAATTCAAAAGGAGATAGATAAGAGTCAGAGCCCTGAAAATAAGATTTATACAGATTATTTGCGAGCTAAAGAACAGATTCAGACCGAGGCAAAGGCTGAAAAAAACGCCATACAAATAAGGCTTTATGCAATCATTGTAGTGTCGATTATATTATTAATGAGTATTATCATAATTGGTCGCAAATGGTATCAACGTCACCGGATTAAGTATCAGGAGACTTTACAACGTGTAGAGCAGCGAGAACGTGAACTGATGGGTAGTGCTTTGTCGCGACAGCATAGCGAACAAATTCTCGATTATGTTGATAATGAGATTACTCGACTTGGTAATCAGAATGTCATTACCGGAAGAGATATTGCACAATTAGACAGGAATCTTCATCTCCAAAAGTTAGATAGAAAGGGAATACAAAGTTTTGAGGAGACTTTTACCAGTATCCACCCCTACTTTGAAACCAACTTGAGAAATATAGCTCCTGATCTGTCTGATACACAGGTACGGCTCTGTGCATATATAATGTTGGGCATGAATAATCAAGAGATTGCTTCAATGTTGAATATCAAACCAAGTAGCTTGCGTCAAGCACGCTTGAGACTTCGTCAGAAATTCGGTCTTACTAAAGATGATTCCATATCAGAATTTTTGAAACAATTTACCCCCCCCATGTTAGATACTTGATTTTCAACAATTTAGCCGCGTAACGCTTATATAACTGACAGATATTTAATAAAATAGACAGACCAAGCATTGAATCTTGACCTGTCTATTTTTGTGTAATCATGGACCGGGACGTCGCGCCGGAAAACGTAGCGCACTTGATGGCATGGAGTTGCGAGTCCGTGGTTCTGCAACCATTGTCGGCTTCTGACTCGCTGCATCAACTGTAACGGTCGTTACCTCTGATTGCTCCTGCTTATTCTCCGTGCCGTCATTATCATCGTGTTTGGGTGCTAACTCAGCCGTTATCT
>CAMWNL010000192.1 GCA_947175585.1 uncultured Bacteroidales bacterium
CCATAATTCCTTCCTATTATGAAAAAAATCATTGTACTGCTATTTGCAATCTTATCATTTATGACACTCAAAGCAGCCGATCCGGACTTCGCACATCCCAAAACGACACTCGACGCTGCCATAAAGCATTACGACGCGGCTATCAGCTCGCCGATGACCTCTACGTCGGGAGTAACTATGATTAAAAGCCTGCTCGAAATCATCGGTGCAACCTCAGCCATAGACCCCGACAGCCTCGTGCGCGTCATCCCGCGGGTCGACCACGCTATCGACACATATTCAAGTGCCGACAAAGCTCTGATGTTGACCGTCAAAGCCGAGTTGCTTAACTCCATCTACAGCGCCAAACGCTGGACCTATGACCGTATGGAGACCCCAGACGAACCTCTCCCCGACGACATCACCGAGTGGAACGGCCGCCAGTTCACCGCCCAAATCCAATCCGTCCTCACCGACGCCTTCAACCTCGCCGCTGAAAATAAAAACGCAAAACTCGCCGACTACAAAAGCGTAATTAATGCTGATAAACTCACGCTCAGATTCTTCCCCTCAGTCGCATCATTTGTCGCTTCGAGAGCTTCAAATTTGCCTGTGATTGATAATCGTGAGTCATTTTTATCTCCAATGATAGAAAGTATAATAGCCGAAAGTACAACTTACTCGGATGCTTATTTTTATTGGTTAGATAAGAAAATAAACTTGACTTCTGAAGATATTTTATCAGAACTGGAGAAGTATTATTTGTCCAACCGCGACCACGAGGCAGCCGGCTACTTGCTCTGCAACTGCCTCAAATCCTATTCAAAACAAAGCGCTCCTCAATGGGCGATTCCCGAATTAAAAAATTTTATCAACCGATTCCCCACTTACTGGGATATCAATGCCCTTAAAAACATTCTCGGACAACTCACGTTGCCTGAAGTAGGCATACAATGTAAATCCATCGTTTTACCTGGCTCTAAATTCGATATTAAACTTAATCACTCTTACTCCTTGACAGCCGGGTATAAGATTTATAAAATAGACGCCAAAACCTTTAAAAAAAGGGGACGATTCAATCCATCTGAAGCCACAATAATTAAATCTGTTTCTTTCAAAACCGATTCCGAGATAGCCTCTGCTGACACCATCTTATATGAGAATCTCGACACTTTCGGCTATTATGTAATCCAACCGATGGTCAATGGCACTACATATCGTTATGACGCTTTCTACTTCCGATGCATGTCGTTTATACCGACATTGGTAGAACAATTTGCTGAACATTTGATTACAGTGGTAGATTATCATACTGGTGCCCCTATTGAAGGAGCTAAAGTCAAAGAGATTGGATATCAATCAACCGAAGTCGGATTAACTGACGCCAAAGGCATTTATTCTTTCATCCCTAAGATTAACAACAACCGGTCGTGGTACACTACATCTTGTGATATAACCTATGGAACCCAAACATTCAACTTCTTCGAAAAAAGCAGTAGAGGTATTACTCCTACTCCCTTAGGCAATCTATCTGTCAATATATTAACAGATCGCATGCTCTATCATCCCGGCGACACTGTGCAATGGGCTGCTATTGCTTATACAAGTTCTAATCCTCCATTCTTAAACACTAATGCGAATATCCACATTGAATTATTGGATGCTAACTATCAATTAGTTGATAGTATAACTCTCAAAACTAATTCCAACGGTCGCATCAGTGGGAAATTCACCCTCCCTTCCGACTGCCTGACTGGGAGTTTCTCATTTAGAGCCAAATCATCAGGAAAGAAGGTTTATGGGGGACGAAATATTGAGGTTGCCGACTTCAAAGTTCCTACATTTAAGATAGACAATGTCGACGTGCGCCGCGATGCTCCGGCCAAAGGTGATGTGTCTCTTTCATCTGTCGTAACAACTTATAGCGGTATGCCCGTCTCAGGGGCCAAAATAGAAGCTGAAATATGGTCTGCATCGTGGTGGCGCTGGTTTTCTCCTGACAAGGTTATCGGTCGTTTGTCAGATACTACTGATGCTAATGGCAAATTTGACATCATTGTTAATGATTCGATAACAAGCTCAACCTCATCAAAATGTTTTATCGCCAAAATCACTGTTACCTCTCCTGATGGCGAATCTCATAATATTAGTGCTCCGTTCTCACTCGGCAAACCCTATAACATTCAAGTTTCCGATAAGTCTGACATTGTTAATATTGACCAACCTCTTGAAAACCCGTTTGCTGCATACACGGCCTCGGGTAATGAGGTCTCAATTGCCGTGAAGTGGTGGCTCACACTGGCCCAAAGCGACCACACGCTCGAAGAGGCAGTCGCCTCTGGTGAGTGTGCTACCGATAAAAAATCATTCATAGATTTTTCAAATGTCCCTGCAGGACGATGGTGTCTTTCGGTCGAACCTATTGACTCCACACTCGCCGATGCTGTAAAAGAGGCGGCATTTTTCACCACTTACAGTATTGACAAAAACCTTGTCCCCAAAGGCACAGGCATATTTGTGCCTGAAGATAAAGTCTCAGCCAATCGTGACGGTTCATTCAGCATAACCTTTGGCGTGTCAGATGACGATACATACGTCTACCAAGCTCTTGCATCAGGCAATCGTCTCGTATCTGCAGATGTCAATAAGCTTGAATCTGGTTTCCATACCATAGCATTGTCTCTGCCAAAGGGTAAAGAAAATGGCTCGCTATGCCTTTTTACCGTTCGTGATGGGAAGCAATTTTACAAAAACATTCAAGTTAATATAGACTTCAAAAACAAAGTTAGACTCGAGTGTGCCACAATGCGTGACCATCTGGCTCCAGGTGTATCTGAAAAATGGACTATAAAGTTCATTGACCAATCTGACGCGCCTCAGACCGGTGCCATGATTGCGACTATGTTTAATGCGTCGCTCAACGCAATCTATCCATATAATATTAGCGATTTTCCGCGCACCGAATCTACCACTTTTCAGCAAATCTCAACTGTGGCTTATCAGCCGTCTTATTTTACTACAATAAGTGCTGATTTCAAAGCGCTTAAGGAGAGATATCTTATAGATCCTCGTTTTAGTCCTTCAATCAATGCTTCTGATTTGCGCCAATATAAGTTTATGGCAAGGTCTGCAACTGCCGGGGCGAATTCTACTCAAGTAACTGCTATACTTGTAACCGAAGATGAAGCTTATGAAGAAAGTAAAGCTGTTATGATTGGCTCTGCATCTGTTTCTGACTCTGTGGAAGAAGCTTACGAAGAAGAGGGTAAAGTGAATAATAACGGTGACTCCTTCGACTATCGCGACTCTGAGGTGCTTCAGGCATTCTGGATGCCGGAACTGACATTCAATCCGCAAGGTGAAGCTGAAATCAGCTTCACTGTGCCTAACGCCAACACGACCTGGGCGTTCAACGCTTTCGCTTGGACCGCTGACGTTCGCTCTGCCAAGATGGTGCGCGAATTCGTTGCCTCCAAACCTGTCATGGTGCAGCCTAATCTGCCGCGCTTCCTCCGCGCCGGCGACAAGGCCCGGGTGCTTGCCACAGTCTACAACAACAGCGACTCAGCCGCCGCGATAACGACCGTTGTGGAAATATTTGATATAACTTCGGGAGCTGTCAAGTCGCAGTTTACTTCGACTGACAGCGTCGACGCAAAGGCGTCAGCTATCGTCGGCGCGACTGTCATTGCCGACGGCGATGTATCGGCTATCGGCTATCGCGTCCGCTCCACCCTCGACCGTTTCACCGATGGTGAGCAAAGCTTCATACCTGTCATAGCCGCCACTTCCGACGTTATCGAGAGCGAAAACTTCTATCTCAACCCTGGTGAAGCAACAGTCGAGGTCAAGGTGCCCGACCGCAAGAATATGAAAGCGACGCTCGACTACACCGCCAACCCTGCGTGGAACATCATCAAGGAGCTCCCGGGTCTGGCCACCGAAAATTCATCAACATCCGTCGGCGCATCGCTTCAGCTCTTCGGAGCCGCTACTGCTGCAGGATTGCTGCGCAACTATCCGGCGTTAGCCGAAGTGCTCAAAGCCTGGAACGAAGACCCCGACTCAAAGGCTCTGACATCTCGCCTTGAGCAAAACGACGAGCTGAAAACCGCAGTGCTCAACTCTACTCCGTGGGTACAGGCCGCAGCCGGCGACACCGAGCGCATGGCGCGCCTCTCCCTACTCTTCGACCGCAAGACCACCGATAAATCGATACAGACATCAATCGCCACACTCAAAAAACTGCAGCAGGCTGACGGCGGATGGTCTTGGGGCTCGTGGGGCAAACAGTCATCTCTCTGGTCGACAAACATCGTCCTGCAGAACCTCGCTCGTCTCAACGACATCGGCTACCTCCCCACCGACAATGGTCTCAAACAGATGATTAGCCGAGCCATCGCCTACTACGAATCCGAGATTTCGAAAAAAGAGATGATTGACTATGCGTTTACATATATCGTAAGCATGTTCCCCGAAGTCGAAATCGGTTTGCGCGGCAAGCAGGTTGTCAATGCCACCGTCCAGGATATCATAGGCAACTGGCAGAAAAGCTCTACCTGGTATAAGGCTATCGAAGCCATCATCCTTGATCGCAACGAGCATAAAGCTGTGGCCGGACAGATTATCGGCTCGCTCAGCGAGTTTGCCGTTCCGTCTGCTGACAAGGGCACATCATTCCCATCTATCAGTAATGTCAACGACTACACCGACCTGCTCTACGCATTCAGCAGCATAACGCCCGATTCCAAAATCATCGACGGTATGCGTC
>CAMWNL010000193.1 GCA_947175585.1 uncultured Bacteroidales bacterium
ATATCATATTTATCAAATCGGGTAGAGTAATAGCCGGGAGATGCTTTTTCGCCGCTATACGTAGAACCATACTGCGCATAGTTGACGTTCAATGGTCCGGTGGTTGCCATTGTCACGACCGAACCAACTTCAGGACAGCCTACGCCACTAAGATTAACGTGAGAGAAACCAGTCATATAGCTATTTGTGACGTCATAAGGCGTTGACCACCATCTGGCATCCTTGTCATATCGGTTCAGATCAGAGCCGGTGACGTTGAATGGCGTTACTGACATCAGACCATTGGGCACTAATGCTCCGGGATTGGTGGTTCCGAAATTTGTTGTGCCTATGAATGGGTTTACGTATCGTAATACGGTCGTGTCTTCTCTCTGAAATGCATTAATCTGGAGAAGAGTTATAAGAGATAAAATGGATAGGAGAATTCGTTTCACTCTGTGTATGAGTTTTCTTTGACAAAATTTATTATTTCATTAACGTAGCCGAACGCCATGCACACGGTCGTGTCAGCTGCACCATAATATATGGCTACACGCTCACCGTCAGTAAGCGCCGCACACGGAAACCCCACGTTAGGTACGTCACCGACCAATTCGTATGGAGCCGCTGGTGCGAGCAAATAATCTCGCGAGCGATATAGGACTTTTGCAGGATTATCTTTGTCGAGAATAGCAGCTCCGAGAGAGTAGCGATAGCCGTTGCATGTGCGGATGACACCATGATAGAACATCAACCATCCGTCATCAGTGAGAAACGGAACAGAACCTGCACCAATTTTAAGGCACTGCCATGCACTCTCTTCAAATGGAGTCACTTTCATCACACAACGATGTTCACCCCAAAACTTCATGTCGGGACTGAAGCTGATAAATATATCGCCGAACGGTGTGTGACCGTTATCACTCGGACGACTTAGCATAGCAAATTTGCCATCAAATTTTTGTGGGAATAAGACCCCGTTGCGGTTGAAAGGAAGAAATGCGTTCTCGCATTGGAAAAATTCCTTAAAATCAAACGTATATCCTATTCCGATTGTCGGTCCGTTGTAACCGTTACACCATGTTATCCAATAGCGGTCTTCTATCCATGTGACACGAGGGTCATATTTATAGTCAGAGTCTATCATATCAGTATTACCGGGTTTGAAGACAATCGGTTCATGATTGATATCCCAATTGATACCGTCTTTACTGAATCCTGCAAAAATATTCATCTGCACAGCCTTGTTGTCGCATCTGAACACTCCGGCAAAACCTCCGTCAAAAGGTACTACAGCGCTGTTGAAAATACTGTTAGATGACGGGATATGATATCTGTCTATAATAGGATTACGGGAGAAACGCCAGAGTGGGGTGTTACATCCCGTAGGCCTGTCCTCCCAGGGCATAGAGTGGGGAGATAATGGTGAGTGGGGTGTCATTTTTTATGATTTAGAAGGTGAACTTTCTGAGAAATTGCCAAATGGTATTACAGCAGCTATTATAAATGCCGGTATTGACATACATAACGCAATAGTAAAGAATAATTCGTAGCCGGTGTGTTGGTAGACGTAGCCGCTTATCATGCCTGGCAACATGAATCCGAGATTCATAATACCTGATGCAAACGCGTAATGAGCCATAGGATGTTTGCCGGCTGCAACTTGTTGCATCATGAAAAGCGTAAGACCTACGAAGCCGAATCCATAGAAGAAGTACTCGGCTACTAATCCGATGCCGACTAAAGCTATGCTTTCAGGTTGCCACTTGGCAAGTAGCAAGTAGATTACAAACGGGATGTTGAATGTGCAGACTAATGAGAATAATACTTTTTTTAATCCGAAATGAGCCGTAAAGTAGCCTCCGGAAATGGATCCTACTATAAATGCGATAGTTCCGAATGTGCCATACAACAGACCGATAGTCTCATTAGTCAGGCCTAAGCCGCCCATAGTCACAGGAGCCTTAAGAAACAATGGCACCATCTTGATTGCAAATCCTTCAGTCAACCGATAACATATTATAAATAATATGTAAATCCAGATATGCTTCTTGGTAAAAAAATCTTTGAAAACCTCCAGCAATGATATCATTGCACTGCGGAAGTTTGGCGGCGACTCTTCATTTCGAGATCCGACCGGGAGATAGAACCAATGATAGATTGAGACGATGCACATCACGCATGCAATAATGCCCAATATAATCATCCATGAATATCTAGCGGCATTTTCCGGATCGTGTGCTTTGAAGTGAGTGATCAAAACACCGGCAAAGTATACGAGCCCACCGTTAACAAGCACTTTTGCAAGGTTATAAAAAGCCCCTTGCCAACCTATGTATCTGGCTTGAGTTTTCTTATCTAATGCCGTAAGATATATACCGTCTGTGGCTATGTCGTTTGTCGCTCCGCTTAATGTGATTACAGCCATTATAGCGATCGCAAAAGCAAAGAAGTCGGGAATCGGCAACAGGAAAGCAATCAGTCCGAAACAGATACCCGAAAGCATTTGGCAAAAAACTGCAAAATGTTTCTTAGTATAGTATAATTCAAGCAGCGGACTCCATAATGGCTTGATAGAGTAGGGAAGTATCAACAGGGATGTCCAAAATGTTATGCTGGCCTCGTCGATACCGAGGTCAGCAAACATTATGACAGAAGCCAGTGATATGGCTACAAAAGGTAATCCCATTGCAAAATATGCAGTGGGAATCCAAGAGATAGGAGATATATTTTTACGGTCTCGCATCAGCGCTGACTCCAAATACGTCTGACGGTATGTCACCCATTACAAATTCAAGTTTTCCTCCATTTTTGATTTGGTTATAATCTATATACGATTTGTCATAAGGCTCACCATTGAATGAGACACTCTGTATATAGATATTTTCCGCCGAATTATTATGGGCTACTACCTCCAGTTGTTTGTCATTGCCGACATCAATTGTGACTGAGTCAAACAGAGGACTCCCAAAAATAAATTTACCGCCTGTCGGCTCTACCTGATATAGACCCATCGATGACATTACAAACCATGCCGACATCTGACCAACATCTTCATTTCCACATAGTCCTGCAACATCATCGTTGTATAATTCATTCATCACCTGACGGAGAATAGGAGCTGCTTTGTATGGCTGTCCGGCGTAATTATACAGATAAACAGTGTGATGGCTCGGTTCGTTACCGTGGGCATACTGGCCTATCATACCGCTTATGTCAGGTGAAGCGTCATCTCCGAGCACGCCTTCAACGATGAATAATGAGTCAAGTTTATTGATAAATTCCTCTTCAGAATCAAATAGAGACATAAGTCCGTGAGGATTGTGAGGAACAAGCCATACATATTGCCATCCATTGCCTTCGCAATAGTCATCCTCTCTGTGTGTCGCGGCAAACGGATTGAATGTTTCATCACGGAATTTGCCTTCAACAGACTTGCCGCGCATGAAATTTGTTGTATTGTCAAAGTATTTGCGGTAAGACTCGGCTCTTTCGCCAAAATAGCTGCTGTCCTCGTTTTTACCTAACAATGAGGCAACTTTTGCAACAGCGTCATCTGCGATAGCATATTCAAGTCCTTTGGCTACACTTTCATTGCAACCAGGAGCGTCATAAGGAATATAGCCGTATTTTTTTAGTGCGTCTAATGAACGCTCATCGAGCATACATGACTCTTTCATAGCTTCATAAGCGCTTAGGGAGTCATTGACAAAACCTTTTGCAAATAAATCACCGAGGACAATTACACCGGGATTACCTATCATGCAATCAGTTTCGTTAGCGTGAAGATGCCACACGGGGAGTTTGCCTTGCTGACGATAGATATTTATAAAGGTATTGACGTAATCCGATTGTAAATCCGGATGAATTAAAGTAGAGAGCGGATGGGCGGCGCGATATGTGTCCCATAGCGAGAATATCGTGTAGTCAGTAAACTGACCGCCGGTATTGTAAACCTCTCCGTCGGCACCGCGGTAATCTCCGTTTACATCGTTGAATACAGACGGAGCAAACATTGTGTGATACAGTGCGGTATAAAATTTACGTTTGTCTGTGTCATTTTTGCTCTTTACATCAATTTTTGCGAGCTGACTGTTCCATGCTTCATCGGCTGCTTTTGTCATGAAATCAAAATCCCAGCCGGAGTTTTCGGCCAAAAGATTGTCCTTAGCATTTTCAACACTGACAGGTGACACTCCAACTTTAACCAGTAACGGGTCGGAAGACGGTCGGAATGAAAATGTCATATTTTCGTCATTGCCCGTGGTATTGATAAACGGTTGCGAGAATTCAATGATAAAATAGATTTTCTGATTTCGTGCCCAACCTCTGGAGTAACGATAACCTGAAACTGTACTGTCATTGTCAATCACAATTTTAGTTTCTGTGGCTTTATCCCATCCTATGCCGTATAGCAGGTTGAGTTTGACATAAGCCGTGTCTGCTTCTGCCGGGAATGTATATCGGTGAAAACCGGTTCTTGTGGTCGCTGTTAGCTCTGCTTCAATGTCAGAGTCATCAAATTTTACTTTATAATATCCGGGACGACAGATCTCATTGTCATGGGAGAATGTGTATGCCGTGTCGTTAGGATTGGTTACGGGCAGCAACGTTATATCGCCTAAGTCTCCGATGCCTGTTCCACTTAAATGTGTGTGGCTGAACCCAAGGATTGTAGAATCAGAATAGTGGTAACCTGAACACCAGTCCCAACCTTTAATCTTTTGAGACGGGCCTAACTGAACC
>CAMWNL010000194.1 GCA_947175585.1 uncultured Bacteroidales bacterium
ATAATAGGGAGTTCTGTTCTGCGCACATTGCTACCATAGGACGATGGTACTATTTTTATGAATTCCTTGTTATATCCGGCCGCACTAATCTCAAGAAGATAGTCAGACTGTCGTGAAGGAATAGTGATTGTAAAGTTTGAGGTTATATCTTCTTCTCCGTTGCGTACTTTGCGATTATAAGCAGACGATGCCGATACAAGCGCCGAATCCGGAAGAGACAGTAATCTGACAGTTGCTCCAATGACGTCTTCATTATCGTTTTTATCACACACACGGCTCTCTATGATAAGAGACTGAGCAGAAATCAGATTTATACCAAAAAAAGTGAATAATAAAATTATTATAGATCTCATAATATAAAGCTTTTTATTTGATGAATAAAATTTAATTCTTGACTTTGCTTTTAATATCTTTCATTTTATAGACATTAATATCAGCAGAAAGGTGACATAGATTTATCATTTTAATTTTACGCAGTGGTATAATCACCAACGATTCAACTGGATATCACGAGATATAATTTTTTAGTAATGTAAACGTTAATATTTAACCACCGTCAACAAAGTATGTTTTAATTCAGTGAAACGCTTTGTAAATAATGACATAAGAGTTAATTTTGCAAATGATATAAAGTTATGATATGATACTGCAATTCGGCATATTACTTGGATTATTGGCTTTAGGAGAATTAATAGTCAATACATTTGGGTTACCCATACCTTCAAGCATCATCGGTATGATACTGTTGACTGCTTCATTACATTTTGGTATTGTGAAGCTAAATCAAGTAGAGCAGCTTACTAATTTTTTATTAAAGAATCTCGGTTTCTTTTTCGTGCCGGCAGCTATCGGATTAATCAATAGTCTCGGAGTTTTAAAAGATGAGTTATTAGCGATCGTGGGCGCGTCAATTGGCAGCACGATAATAATAATAGCCGTTACCGGTCAGGTCTATCAACTGGTAAGAAAAGCGACATCGCGCCGTAATCGAAAAGACATAAAACTATCGCAGGAAAAATAATGGAATCATCATTTCTGGAAAATAAATACTTATTGATATCTCTGACATTCCTAATATATATAGGCGCTCAGAAATTACAAAAAGTGTGCGGACTCAAACTTCTGAATCCGATCCTGATAACTATGTGTGTGATGATGTGTTATCTGTTGAGTTTCAATATTGATTATGATACATATCAGGAGGGAGGTCGATTTATAGAATTCTGGCTAAAACCGGCGATCGTGGCACTCGGTGTGCCTTTATACAAACAGCTGTCAACTATCCGACGTCAGATGCTCCCCCTGCTTATAGCGGAAATAGCGGGCTGTGTTGCAGGATTATTCTCTGTTATTATTATCGCAAGGTTTTTAGGAGCCAGTCAGGAAGTTGTAATGTCGCTGGCGCCTAAAGCAGTAACTACGCCTATTGCGATGGAAGTCTCATCTGCTATCGGCGGTATCCCTGCACTGACGGCTGCAGTCGTGGTAAGCACCGGTGTTTTCGGCGGCATAGCAGGATTTCAAATAATCAAGTATAGCAAAATCAAGAGTTCGATAGCAGGAGGGTTGTCTATAGGAACAGCAGCACACGCCATCGGCACATCGGCAGCCATGGAACAAAGCGAACGATATGGAGCATATTCATCATTAGGATTAACGGTCAACGGATTGTTAACCGCCCTACTCGCTCCATTTCTATTGGAAATAATGGGTTTGCTGTAATGAAGGTCTTTTAGAAACCAATCATTTTAAGGAATTCAGATCTGAGTGCCGGATCATCGGCAAACGCACCGACATAGTCAATAGTTGTAGTCGAAGAATCCTGTTTTTCGACGCCTCTCATCTTCATGCAAAGATGCTGTGCATTGCAGACCACAATGACACCCTTGGCACCAACAATGCGAGCGACCTCAGAACAAAGTTGAGACGTGAGCCTCTCCTGAACCTGAAGACGTCGAGCGAAAAGATCAACAAGACGGGCTACCTTACTAAGACCAACGATCTTGCCATCGGGAATATATCCAATAGTCACTTTACCGAAGAAAGGCAAAATATGATGCTCACACATTGAGTAGAACTCGATATCTTTGACAGTCACAATCTGAGAGCCTTCATGAGTAAAGAGAGCCTCACCTACAACATCATCAGATGAAGCACGATAGCCGGACGTCAGATGATACAATGCCTTAGCCGACCTCATAGGTGTTTTAACCAAGCCTTCGCGCGAGGGATCCTCACCCATAAGCTTTATTATTTCTTCGATATGAAGTGCTATCTTATCTATCTTTTCTTTATCTTCAGCAGATGTCATTCAAAAACAATTTATCGTTGATTAATGCGGTCGCGGACAATACGCAAAGACTTGGCCATGGTCGGAAATGCATATTTAATCTCACCCAAAGCCGCCTCGGCCTCTCCACGGGTCTTAAAGTCGCCAACCTTCACTCTCCAGTAAGGCGAGCTGAAAGTAACGTAGACCGGAAATTCAGGGAAATGTGATTCAATCTGTTTCTTACACAACTGAGCATCGCGCTGAGCTGTGCGGACATTGTTATCATCGAAAACCTGTACACGATAACCACCGCGCACTTTAGGAGTCGCCAACTCTGCAGAAGAATCCGAATCGTCAGTCGCCGACAGAGATACTGCAGAAGCTACCAATCTCTGATTTAATGCAGCAGGCTGAATAACAGAGATTACGCCACGGTCGTTAAGCGTATCAGCTATAGTTGGACCGTCAGCATACGAAATAATGGGACAAAAGGCTGCCAGTAGAATTATATGACGTGAAGAGATTTTCATTTTGGTAACAACCGTATTATAATTAAAAATAGTGGGCACAAAGATAGTAAATATTTCTTTGTGCCCTCCAAATATCTAAGTTAAAGAGGTATAAACGCCCTTATTTTACTTCAGGCGAAAATATTATCAGTTGAAAGCCTCAACGATACCCATGAAATCAGCGCACTTGAGAGAAGCACCACCGATAAGGCCGCCGTCAACATCAGGCTTAGCAAAAAGTTCTTTTGCGTTAGACGGTTTGCAGCTGCCACCATAAAGAATAGAGGTGTTATCAGCTACTTCGTTGCCATACTTCTCAGCGATGACACCACGGATGAAAGCGTGCATGTCTTCAGCCTGATCTGCAGTCGCGGTTTTGCCTGTACCGATTGCCCAAACGGGTTCGTAAGCAAGGATGATCTTGCCGAAGTCTTCTGCTGAAAGGTGGAAGAGAGCGTCAACAATCTGTTTTTTAACAACATCGAAGTATGTGCCGTTTTCACGTTCTTCGAGTACTTCACCAATACAGAAGATTGGAGTAAGATTATTTTCGAAAGCGAGAGCAACTTTTTCGCGGAGTGTCTCAGAAGTCTCACCATAGTACTGACGACGTTCAGAGTGACCGAGGATAACGTAAGTAGCACCGGTTGATGCTACCATAGCAGCAGAAACTTCGCCAGTATAAGCACCAGACTTGTGGTCAGCGCAGTTTTCAGCACCAAGACCGAGAGTCTCACGACAAGTTTTGTCGTTGATGGTTGCAAGATGTGTAAAAGGCACACAGATAACAACATCACAATTATGCTTGGTAGCCTTAACAGCTGCATTTACTTCTTCGGCAAGAGCAACACCTTCCTGAAGAGTGGTGTTCATTTTCCAGTTGCCTGCAACAATATTCTTTCTCATTATTATATAAGTTTAAGTTGATGATTGATATGTCGATAATAAATTGACTATGCAAAGGTACTAATTTTTTGCCGAACGCCGACGCAAATATGCACTTAAGATTATATTCGGCAGACTAAGAATATAAATTATAGCGAGCCACACCAAAAAACCGAGTGATAGCCAGAGATGCAGGCGCGCACCATCTTCAGGCTTTTCATCATCTAAAAAATCTGTTCCGTCTGATGACATGGCGTGAATAACATCGTGATTAACCGATGCGAGATTGCGTTTCCACATTATTTCTCCATCACGGACAAATATCAAACCGGCATCACCTCGGACAAGCTCTTTAAGCGCAGTATCTTCGGCCGAATAAACAGGATACTCCGGAAGCGCAAGTTGTTCCCAAGCCCTAAGATTGTCGCCATCTGCAGCAACAAGTCCGGTCATTGTACCGCCATGAGCTGTAACGAAGCGAGCCAGTTCATTTGCGAGACGGGCGCGAGTCAGATAATGAGTTCCAGGATCAGGCACTGCTAAGAACAGTTGCATCCCTACTCCATCAAGAATATCTCCTGCTATTTCTTCTCCATCATCATAAATAACCAGTGCCCGGCCATTATCATCGGTCGATGTCTCCATGTCGACATAGGTCCATGTAGAATCCGGTAATTCGGTCATAGCAAAACGCTGAGTAACGCCATCTTTTTCATATATAAACATGGTATTGTCAGGTGATTCTTCAGCGTCTGTATAAACAAACTTGCTACCGTTGGGATATGGACGGAAGTCTATCAATGGCTGATATCGATAACCCATGAAAGCTAAAGATGAAGAATAGGCCAAAGCTCCAATAAATACAAGCCACTGTACAGCCGGAATATAAAAACCCTTCACTCTATCATTTCTAAGCATAAGATAAACAATCATTGCCGACAAGACAATGTTTTTACCAAATGTGGCATGATTAGAGAGAATTATAAAATCTCCGAAGCAACCACAATCACTGACCGGATCTGCTATAGCTATG
>CAMWNL010000195.1 GCA_947175585.1 uncultured Bacteroidales bacterium
GTTAACCTCGCGCAGCAGCCTCCGTGATATCGTCTCCTCCCTAAAAGCCCACTCATTGTCAGCGTTACATTGACAGAACGGGTTTGGCTGAGAGATGTGATCCGCTGGCATGAGAATAGCCAAGAGAATGGCCGACAGTTTGACCACGAATCCAGCCAACTCCTGCTTTTCCAATAAATAGCAAATTGCCACTTTCGTTTTTGCAAAAATGACAATTCCTTTTTGTTAATTTTTTATTAGGACAGCAGTGCACCGGGCTGCGTCTCAGTATTGTTAATCAACGTATTAAAAGGTAATTTTACTCTGAATGATTACATTTTATCACACCGGTAGTAAGCTCGATTTCCTAATTCCTGACTGCTATGTCGCCAATTTCGACGAGTTTGTTGACGATTGCATAGATCGTCAGTCCGGCCGCGGAGTGGATATCCAGTTTATTACAGATATTACGGCGGTGTGTCGTCGCTGTGTGCACCGATATACATAGCTTATCGGCAATCTCCTTGTTCGACATGCCGAGAGCGATGGATGCGATTATTTCCTTTTCGCGTGGACTGAGGTTCTCGATACTGCCGGCGCCGTTGTCGCTTTCGGTCTCATGCAGTGCTTTTCTGAGCGGTTTGCGTTCGGCTATGTCTTTTTCAAGTCTGATAACGTTTGGCACAAGCAGATTATCCTCAACAGCGCAATGTGATGCAAGATCCTGCTCGCAGTTGATGATATCAAACAACACACTGTTGAGCATATCATGGTTACGCGTCGGGCAGTAACGGATAATGATGTTTTTGAGTTCCATAAGTTTCGACTCCATCCGTTCATGATGGGCTGCAAACGTTCGGATCGAGAATCCGGTTGTCGGTTCACCGCGGAGTAGGGTGTCGATATATCCGAACACGGTTTCGTTTTCAAATTCCATGTGGGCGCGCACCTCTCTGACATACTCATCAAAAAAGCGAATGACTGCAAACGCCACATCATCGCCGCCCGAGCAATCAAGCGCGCCGAGCAGCTTGCGTCTGACGTTAGGCAGTAGGAAGTCGAGAAAATAGCTGTGAGCGCGTCTAAGGTAACCTGTAAGAGCCTCAATGTCAATCTCGTCGATGTTTGCCGCCCGGTCACTGACATAATTGGCTACAGTCAGAAAAGTCGCTGTGTCTACGTCGTTTTGCGCACACACTTCTCCGACCGATTTATCGCCGAAGCCTAACGGTATGTTAAAACGACTAAGCACCATCAGAAGCAGACTGTTGCTCCTGATAAGCTCGCGCATGGTGTTTTGCGCTGTATATGGCTCTTTAATATCACTCACGTCCTATTATTTTTTCACACTGCAAAATTACAAATTTTATTTAAAATCATTCTAAATAAGCTTTATTTTTTTGAATCAGTTATAGATCCGGCCGCATTTACCGGTACTGTTATAGTATTAATGTGTTTTATGATTATTGTTGCAGAAAGTGTGTATCTGGTGATAAAAATGACATTATTTTTATTTTTCGCGGTTATTTTGCTTGGAAAATCTGAATTTTTATATACTTTTGCAAAAGCTATTCCAAAACGGCGGTAATTTTATCATCCGATTTATTTTTATTAATCATTATGCTTATGGCAACTAATTTTCTAAAATCCCTATCCGCTATTGGTCTTTGTTTTGTATCAATAGTAAGCTACGCCTCACCGGCTGAGCGTCCCCGTGATCTTGAAGCAGTTTATAATTCCGAAGAAGGGTCGATTACAATTACTGGCCGGGCTCCTTCCTACACCGAGTTTGACTGGGAATGGTATACGCAGGATCCTTTGACTGAAATCTCGCGAGTTACCGTCGAGCGTCACATCGTAAGCACCGATTGGCCTACTGAATTTTATGGAGAAATCTTGGATGTCACTCCGGGCGATGCATTTTCTTTTGTTGACACTGAAGTTGAGTCCGGGGTGAAGTATGAATATCGCCTGGCTGCGTGGGTAGGCAACGAACGTGGCACATATAACTCAGTGCTGCTCTACACCGGTGTTCTTCCGGCGATAATAAGCGACCTGACTCTTTCTACCCCCGATACCTCGACCGCGGCTGTTATTATTTCAATCACAGCTCCGACTAAGTCTTCGACAGGTGGTGACCTGACTGACGAAATGACAATAGATATTGAACGTGAAGAATTTTGGACTTATGAAAATGTAAAGACTATCTCAGGCGTCAAACCCGGTGAAACTGTTACCTGGACAGATGATCAGGTGTCTCTTGGAACTACACAGCGCTATCGTGCTTATGCCAGATATGGCGAAGGCGGTAAAGGCGAGGGCCTTGGAGCAAGTATATATGTAGGACTCGATCGTCCGTCAGCTCCGACTGATCTTAAAGTCGATGTGTCAGACAATGATGTGGTTTTGACCTGGAACGCTCCTAAGACAGGATATAATGGCGGTAGCATCATCCCTGATGAACTGACCTACAACATCTATCGTAAATATCCCGATGATTATGACTACACTTTGATTAAAGGTGGATTGACCGGCACAACTTTCACTGATGAAGTGGATTTCGACGAAGAAACTGCTGTTAAGTATTCCATTGCGGCCGTCAATGCTACCGGCGAGGGATACAAGACTCTTGAGTCGGACATTGTGACTGTCGGACCGGCAGCGGGCCTGCCTTTCACCGAGTCGTTTGCCGACGGCACCCTTGATCATAAATCGTGGACAACCGAGACATCTCAGGATTCGGAATATTATGTCTACAAAGCTTGGGACTTCGTGACCCACGGATCGTTTTATTTCCTTGCGATAGACGATTATATTGATATAGAACCGCAAGACGGCGACAGCGGTATGGGCTATTGTAAGTTCTACGGCTACTCTCCCGAGGGGCAGACCGAGAGCTTGGTTTCACCTCGCATTAACATTGCTGATGCCGAGTGCCCTGAAGTATCGTTCTACTACTATAACATACCGATGTCGAGCTGGTGTAATGCTATCGCCGTGGCTGTGAGCTATGACGGAGCCGACTATGAGGACTTGGTGCGTATCGATCCCACAGATGATTTCACCACTCCCTATTGGCAGGAGGTAAAACTGCCGCTTACCGCAGCAAAAGGCCACAATACCGTTAATATTAAACTCTCGGCAGTTCATCTGATAGAAGGTTATCCTCAGGACGTGTATATTGATAATTTGCGCGTTGTGGATCTCGGCACTTCAGGTATAGATGCTGCGGTCGCAACCGATGGACAGGTTGATGTGACAGCTTCTGCCGGCACCATATTTGTGACTGCGCCCCAAGGTACTCCCGTTACCGTTGTGACGATTTCAGGCTCAGTGGTCGCAACCGGCAGTGGTTCTTATGAAGTAACTCTGGCTCCGGGTATCTATATCGTGCGCGTTGGCAACCACGTATCAAAAGTCTGTGTGAAGTAATCAGTTGAAATTTTAACTTTATAAGCCGGGTAGCGCTGTTTGGGTGTTATCCGGCTTGATTTTTGAACCTTTGATATCTTAAATTTCATTGTGCCTTAAAATACTTAAATGGCAATATGGCAGGTTATTGCTCAGAAAAACTATCTTTATTTATGATGTTGGCTTTGGTCGTGGCGAGAAATTTGTGTATTTTTGCTATGCATTAATAAAAAATCTAACAAACCAATCAAATGACTAACAGAATTAATTTTTTTGCAAAATCTGCTGCTGTGGCCGCGGTTTTAGGTCTCTCTGTCTTCACATCCTGCCAATCTAAGAAAGCCGAAGGGCAGCCTGAAGCTCAGCAGCCCGATTATGAGGTTCTCGCTTATGTATGGAACGGCGGTGACGTAATGCCTGATCCTTCGACTTTGACAGCTATCAATTATGCCTTTGCCAATGTCAATGATACTCGCGATGGAGTGAAGATTAATAATGAAGATCGTTTTAAAGATATTATAGCCCTAAAAATTGTCAATCCCGACTTAACGGTGTTGCTCTGCATCGGCGGAAAATGCGGTTCAGGTCTCTCCGAAATGGCAGCCGACTCTCTGAAGCGTGAATCGCTCGCCCGTGACTGCGCGCGTATTGTCGACGAATATGGCATCGACGGCATCGACTTTGACTGGGAGTTTCCCGGTGGTGTGGGCGGCACACCCGATGACTATAAAAATTTCCTTGAAGTGCTCAGAGCAGTGCGTCGCAATCTTCCCGAAGACAAACTGCTGACCCTTGCCGCAGGCGGTGATCTCGCCGGCATGGATGTCAATAACGTTCCTGCTTTCCTTGAGCAGCTTGACTACGTCAACGTCATGGCCTATGATCTTAGCGGCACACCTGACACCCACCACACTACGCTCTATCGTTCGCCGTTTACCGGCTGGCGCTCGGTTGACGAGGTTGTAGATGACTACCTCGCCCATGGTGTGCCTTACGAAAAGATGATGCTTGGTCTCGGATTCTACGGCCGCGGCGACGGCAAGCATTACACTGAGTGGACCAGCACAATGGAAGCCCGTCCCTATGACGATCTGACCGAGCAGTGGGATTCAATCGGCTGTGTGCCTTATATCGCCGATGCGGAGGGAGTGTTGACCGTCGGTTATGAAAATCCCCGTTCTGTCGCTAACAAGTGTGACTATATCGAGGATAAAGGATTCCGCGGAGCCATGATCTGGCGCACCGAGCTCGACACCGACAGCCTCGACCTCGCTCACACC
>CAMWNL010000196.1 GCA_947175585.1 uncultured Bacteroidales bacterium
CTACAGCACCGGCGAAGCGATGGAGGCGCTCGAAGAATTAGTCGCCGAACATCTGCCGTCCAACATCGGCGTCGAGTGGAGCGGACTCTCCTATCAGGAAAAACACGAGTCAGGCAATACCGGCATAGTGCTCGGTCTGGCTCTGCTCTTCGTCTTCCTCGTGCTCGCCGCGCTTTATGAAAGCTGGGCTGTGCCTCTGGCCGTGATACTATCATTGCCGATAGCCGGTGTTGGCGCATATCTCGGCATCTGGCTTTGCGGACTCGAAAACAACGTCTACTTCCAGATAGGTCTGGTTATGCTCATAGGTCTTGTTGCTAAAAATGCAATCCTCATCGTCGAGTTTGCAAAAGAAGGCATCGACGCCGGCATGCCGGCACCAAAGGCAGCCATCCACGCTTCTCAGCTGCGATTCCGCCCGATTGTGATGACATCGCTTGCTTTCATGCTCGGTCTGTTGCCGCTCGTCTTCGCGTCAGGCCCCGGATCTGCCGCTCGTCGCGACATCGGCACAGGTGTCTTCTTCGGCATGGTAGTTGCCATCACCGTCGGCATCATCTTCGTGCCCTTCTTCTTCGTTGCCGTATTTAAGGCTAAAGAAAAACTTAAAAGCAAAAAAGAGTCCAAATCATGACAACAAGATTAGTCCGCTACATATATATAGCCGTTGCGGCTGTCGGCTTCATCGCCGCTACCGGATCATGCTCCGGCGTAAAGAATCTGAAAAAACCGTCACTCGACCTCCCGGCCGAGACAGTCAAAGGTTACACCGACTCACTGTCGTTCTCTGATTTGCAGTGGTGGGAATATTACACAGACCCCACTCTCAAATCGCTGATCGGACGTGCGCTCGAAAATAACCGCGACATGCTCAAGGCAGCCGCCAGAGTCGAGGAGCTGCGACAACTCTACGGCGTGGAGAAATTGAATTACCTGCCCGTAGTCAGCGGCATCGTCGGCGCGACAAAGGAAACCAACGATTACTACGGCGAGAAATATTCAAACGACCCGGAGCTAAGCGTCAAAGGCACCATCAGCTGGGAAGCCGATCTCTGGGGCGCTCTCAGTTACTCCAAGCAGAACGCAGGCGCCCGCTTCCTCGCCACGGTCGAGAATATGCGCGCCATGCAGATGACTATCGTGGCTGAAGTAGCGTCGGCTTATTTCAACCTCGTGGCTCTTGAAAACGAGCTCGGCATCGTCAAGATGACGCTCGCCACCCGTCGGGAAGCTCTCGCCAAGGCTAAACTGCGATTCGAAGGCGGTCTGACATCAGAAACCGTATATCAGCAGGCTCAGGTGGAGTATGCGACCACCGCCGCCATCGTGCCTAATCTGGAACAACGCATCGAAGTTGCCAAAAACGCCCTGTCTCTGCTGGTCGGAGCTTTCCCCGGCGAGACATTTGATCTCAGCAACTCGACGCTCAGTGAGAATCTCGCCGACCGTCTGCCGATAGGTCTGCCGTCAACTCTGCTCGAACGCCGTCCTGACATACGCGCGTCAGAGCAGCAGCTGAAAGCCGCGCTCGCGTCATGTGGTGTCGCTTACAGCAATCAGTTCCCACGTATCCGCGTAGCTGTGACCGGAGGTTGGGAAAACGACGAAGTCGCCAATATCTTCAAGTCGCCGTTCAGCTACCTTTTAGGCAATATCACCGGCACGATATTCGACTTCGGAAAAAACAGACGCAAATACAAAGCCTCAATCGCCGCCTACGAACAGGCGCGTCTGACCTACGAGCAATGTGTGCTCAACGCTTTCCGCGAGGTAAACGACGCCGTCGTGACATATCGCAAGCTGCGCGAGACAGCCGCTCTGCGCTCCACTCTCCGCGACGCTGCGCTCAAATATGTCGAACTCGCCAACATCCAGTATCTCGCCGGCACACTCAATTACATCGATGTACTTGACGCACAGCGCCGATATTTCGAAGCCCGCATCAGTCTGAGCAACGCCGTGCGCGACGAATATCTCGCCCTCGTCAACCTTTATAAAGTTTTAGGAGGAGGATGGACCGACGAAAGTCGATAATTTTTGCCGCTGAAACGTTATAGTAAGTACAGAACATAAAACTCATAATCAAAATGGAATTTTTATCTCAAGACAAACTTACAATCGTCGGCGCCGCCGGCATGATCGGTTCAAACATGGCGCAGACTGCGCTGATGATGCACCTTACTCCTAACATCTGCCTTTATGACCCGTACGCTCCCGGACTGGAGGGCGTAGTAGAGGAACTCCGCCACTGCGGTTTCGAAGGCGTCAACCTGACCTACACTTCTGACATCGCCGAGGCTCTCCGCGGCGCCAAATATGTTGTCAGCTCAGGAGGCGCGGCCCGTAAGGCAGGCATGACCCGTGAAGACCTGCTCAAAGGCAACGCTCAGATTGCCGAAGACTTCGGTAAGGCCGTCAGAGAGTATTGCCCCGATGTCAAACACGTTGTGGTCATCTTCAATCCGGCCGACATCACAGGTCTTATCACCCTACTTTACTCAGGACTCAAACCATCTCAGGTGTCGACCCTCGCCGCCCTCGACAGCACACGTCTGCGCAGCGAACTGGCCAAGTACTTCAAGATTTCGCCTGACAAGATTCAGGGAGCGCGCACCTATGGCGGCCACGGCGAGCAGATGGCTGTATTCGCGTCGAGCGTGACCGTCGACAATCAGCCGCTGATCCATCTTATCAACACCGGAAAACTGCCTGCAGCCGACTGGGCTGAAATACAGCAGAAGGTCATCCAGGGCGGTAAGAACATCATCGACCTGCGCGGCCGTTCGTCATTCCAGAGCCCGGCTTACGTGTCAATCGAAATGATTGCAGCTGCTATGGGCGGCAAACCGTTCACATGGCCTGTCGGAACATACGTCAACGACGATGAGTTCAAACACATCATGATGGCATGTGAAACCACAATCACCGCCGACGGCATCACTCGCAAACCTTTCGAAGGCACACCCGAGGAAATGAAAGAGCTCCAGAAGAGCTATCAGCACCTGTGCAAACTCCGTGACGAAGTCATCGAGATGGGTGTTTTACCAAAAATTGCCGACTGGCACCGCCTGAACCCGAATATCGATTGACAGGCTGATTATTAACAGACTTTACAGCGGCCGGCGCATCACTGCGTCGGTCGTTTGTTTTTACAGTCTCGTCGTCGTCAGGCAACGGTAAGACAGCGTCGGCATAGCTGATAAGATTGCGTGTGGTGGCAGCCGTGACATAGTGAGCGATGACCAGCAGCGAAATACCGAGCCGCAACTGCATGGCGACAAGTCGTTTCATGACATAGGCTGCCGAAGCGTTGCGTCCGAACGACAGAGCGGCGATACGCGTCACCGAATCAATGATAAAGACACCTGCGATACCCTCTTTAACAGCCTCCTCTATACCCTCGATGACAATATCGGCATAATCGCGCTTATCGTCGGGAGACTCAAATCCGGGCTCAAACACCATCATCTCGTTAAATTTAGCGAGACGGGCAGTGTGGGCTCTCAGACCCGAATCCGTAGTGACATACACCACTTTGCGGCCTTGAGCCATCACCGCTTCGGCCACGTCGAGCGCCGGCCGGCACTTGTCTGACTTTCGTTGTCCATGGATAAGAGCCGTGGTCTTTTCTTTCCAAAGATTTTTAAACAGATAGACCTGCTGCTCGGCAGCCTTAGCAAACTGAGAAAACTGTAAAAATTTGTTTTTCATAATTTTAATGTGTGTTTAATTGATTGAAAATTCATTTTAACACTGCAAATTTACGATAAGAATTTGTAATCACCAAATAATTTTGCATTTTTATCCTAAAAATTTATCTACCGTCAGTTTACCCTGTGTCTCTAACCGTGGCGTCAGGCATAGGTTCCCGTGGGTCAGTCAGTTCGGATATTGAAAAAGAAAAATTCGTGAGATATGCCCGGGCATAAAAATCGGCGGATAGAAAATTTTTAACGAAAATCACAGATATTTTTTTTGCGTAGATTTTGACATATTATTAACTTCGCACCGTAAACATACAATAAGTTCAAATCAACAAGAACCCACTATCAATACAACCATATGATATTCAACTTTAGAATAGTCTCTGACGAAGTTGATAACTTCAAGAGAGAAATCAAAATCGATGCTGACGCAACGTTTCTCGATCTCAAGAACGCAATCTGTAACTCGGTCAGCTATGATAAAAACCAGATGAGTTCGTTCTTTATGTGCGACCGCAACTGGGAAAAAGAAAAAGAAATTACATTTGAGGATATGGGATCAGACTCAGACGAAGACGTTTGGCTGATGGAAGACACCATCCTCAGCGATCTTATCGAAGACGAAGGCCAGAAGTTGCTCTATGTGTTCGATTATATGACCGACCGCGCCTTTTTCATCGAGATGAAAGAGTTGATTCCGGGCAAAAACCTCAAAGACCCCGTGTGCACGCTGTCACTCGGCCACGCTCCGGCTCAGATTGTAGACCTCGACGAATATGACGCCAAAGTCGACGCCAAAGCCGCAGCGGTTTCGTCAATCGACGACCTCGACGCTGATTTCTACGGCGAAAGCGATTTCAATCCCGACGAGTTTGACGAAGAGGGCTTCGACGAACTCAATTTCAACGACTAATTATCAGACTCATTATTAACAGCCATACAGACCGGTCGAGGGTGAGTTGCAT
>CAMWNL010000197.1 GCA_947175585.1 uncultured Bacteroidales bacterium
ATAGCAAGGGTGGTAAAATTGGTTTGTTCGGTGGTGCCGGTGTAGGTAAGACCGTGCTTATCATGGAGCTTATCAATAATATTGCAAAAGGACACGACGGTTTCTCTGTGTTCACCGGTGTTGGTGAACGTACACGTGAAGGTAACGACCTTCTTCGTGAGATGATCGAGAGCGGCGTAATGAAGTATGGTGATAAATTTAAGGAAGGCATGGAGCGCGGTGAGTGGAATCTTGCTGACGTTGATGTCGATCATTTGAAAGAATCACAGGCTACTCTGGTGTTCGGTCAGATGAACGAACCGCCGGGTGCGCGTCTTCGTGTAGCTCTTTCTGGACTTACCGTTGCCGAGCAGTTCCGCGATCAAGGCGCAGGTGGTAAAGACGTGCTTCTGTTTATTGACAACATTTTCCGTTTCACTCAGGCCGGTTCTGAGGTGTCGGCACTTCTCGGCCGTATGCCGTCGGCTGTAGGTTATCAGCCCACACTTGCGTCTGAAATGGGTATGCTTCAGGAACGCATTACTTCAACCAAAAACGGTTCAATTACGTCAGTTCAGGCTATCTATGTGCCTGCCGACGACTTGACTGACCCGGCTCCTGCTACAACATTCAACTTCCTTGACGCTACTACAGTGTTGAGTCGTAAGATTGCTGAGCTCGGTATTTATCCTGCCGTTGATCCTCTTGAATCTACATCACGTATTCTTGACCCGAATATTATCGGAGAAGACCACTATAATACAGCTCAGGCGGTTAAGCAGCTTCTTCAGAAATATAACGAGTTGCAGGATATCATCGCCATTCTCGGTGTTGACGAACTTTCTGACGATGACAAACTCGTGGTTGCTCGCGCTCGTCGTGCACAGCGTTTCCTCTCTCAACCATTCCACGTTGCAGAGCAGTTTACCGGTCTTCCCGGTGTTATGGTTCCGCTTAGTGAGACCATCCGTGGCTTTAAGATGATCCTCAGCGGAGAGATGGACGAATATCCCGAACAGGCGTTCCTCAACGTCGGCACAATCGACGAAGCCATCGAGAAGGGTAAGAAACTCCTTAGTGAAGTAAAATAATTCTAAGCCCATAGAGCCTAATCAATCAGTCGACAGATGAAACTCAAGATTATATCCCCCGAAGCTGTTAATTTCGAAGGCGAAGTGCAGTCAGTGACGTTGCCCGGTGCGATGGGCGCTTTTACCGTGCTTAAAAACCATGCATCGTTGATATCTACACTCGTTGCAGGTAAGTTGGTTTACACCCCGGAGGCCGGCACAGCAGAGGAGAGTCTGGAAATCGAAGGCGGTATCGTTGATGTCGACAATAACGTTATATCGGTTTGTCTTTATTGAGCTTATGAATAAGATTTTGATAATATTTACGGCTATTTTCGCCTGCTTGTTTTCTGCGCCTGAGATAAAGGCGGCTGAGGATTCTCATGGCGAAAGTAAGCTTGACCCCAAGGAGATTATTTTTGAGCACCTTGGCGATGGTTATGGCTGGGAAGTGCCGTTTAATCACCATAAACGAATTCCCCTCCCTGTAATTGTCTTCGGCAGTGACGGCCTGCATATTTTTTCTTCATCACGTATAACAGATGGTCAGGAGTATGTAGATGGTAAAACTACTTTCAAACTCGCCGGCAAAGACAGTGATTTCAAGGGTAAGGTAGTTGAAATCGTAGATGGCAAAGAACTGAGACCATTTGATATCTCAATCACAAAGAACGTTTGCGGCATTTTCATCGCGGTTATCATTGTTGTCGGTCTGATGCTCTGGCTACGTTCTTACGTTAACAAACATGGTTACAAAGCTCCGCGCAAGGGACTCGGCTTTCTTGAGTTGCTCATTGATTTTATTTACGGATCTGTGATTAAATCTACTCTTGGAGCTAAGTCACGCAAATTTGCGCCCTATTTGTTGACGGTATTCTTCTTCATATTCATAATGAACCTTCTGGGATTGATTGTAATCTTTCCCGGTGGTGCAAATCTGACAGGTAATATTGCTGTCACATTGGTTTTGGCCGTGCTGACATTCATAGTTACAAACCTTTTCGCTACCCGTCATTATTGGAAGGAGATTTTCTGGCCTGAAGTACCACTTTGGTTGAAGTTTCCGTTGCCCATTATGCCGGCAATCGAAATTTTCGGCATGTTTACAAAACCGGCCGCCCTTACAGTCCGTCTGTTCGCTAATATGATGGGTGGTCACATGATTGTGATAGTGCTTACGCTTCTCATCTTTATATTTGCGGCGGTCAGCCCTGTTGCAGGTGGAGCGACAACCGTGGTTTCTGTGCTCTTCTCTATCTTTATGCTCTTGATTGATGTTCTGGTAAGCTTTATTCAGGCTTATGTGTTCACGATGCTGTCGACAATCTTCATTTCACTTGCTCAGGTCGAAGAGGAACATCTCAAGGAGGAGCATGATCACCAACTACAGACTAAGTAATAAACAAATTAACATTTAAACTTATAAAAAAACTTACAATTATGTTAGCAGAACTTTCACTCACAGGTCTCGGCGCCAGCATCGGCGCAGCAATCGCAGCAATTGGTGCAGGTATCGGTATCGGTAAAATCGGTGCAGCAGCTATGGAAGCTATCGCTCGTCAACCTGAAGCAGCCGGAGACATCCGTAGTAACATGATCGTGATTGCCGCCCTCGTCGAAGGTGTTGCACTCTTCGCCGTTATTGTCTGCGTACTCGCACTTTTCGTTTAATCTATAAGCAACGATAAATGGAATTATTCACGCCTGATTTCGGCCTGATATTTTGGATGTTTGTCGCTTTCGCGGTGCTTTTCTTCATATTGTGGAAGTTCGCGTGGCCAGTCATCCTGAAAAATGTCGATAGCCGTGCCGACCTCATCGACAAGGGTGTGGAGTATGCCCAGAACGCAAAGCAGCAGCTTGACAGCGCGCGCCAGCAGGCCGAAGAATATGTGGCCGAAGCGCGCCGTCAGCAGGCTGAAATGTTGCGTGACGCCGATCGTATCAAAACTCAGATAATTGAGGAAGCGCGTTCTGCCGCTCAGGTTGAGGCGCAGAAGGTAATGGACTCGGCGAAGGTGCAGATCCAGCAGCAACAAAAGGAGGCCGAACAACAGTTCCGCAATCAGGTCAGCGAGTTTGCTCTCGACATTGCTGAAAAAGTTGTCAAGAACCAGATGTCCGACAAGCAGGCTCAGACTAAATTGGTCAACACCCTCTTAGACGAGATAGAAAGTAAAAACTAAAACTGCGTAATGAACGAAGGACTCATCCCACGCCGATATGCCAAAGCGCTTTATAAGGTTGCCGTTGATCGCGGCGATGCTGAAGCGCTCTACGCCTTGATGAACAAACTCTTCGATGCGTCGATGGCAGAGTCATCGCTCACCGGTGTAGTTGCCAATCCTTTTGTCTCTGTTAGTGACAAATGTGACTTGATTAAGGCTGCCGCCGGCAGTGGTGCAGACAACGTGACTTTTAATGATTTCCTCAAGCTTTTAGCCGATAATAAGCGACTTGACATGGTGTTCGCGATTGCCGCCCAGTATACGCTTCTCTATCGCCGCGAGAAGAATATATACAAAGTTGAAGTCGTGTCGGCTGCTCCGCTTTCTGATGATGACGAATCACGTCTCAAAAAGATTATCAATGGTAATCTCCAGGGTGGTACGATGGAATACACGAGTCGTGTTAATCCTGATCTTATCGGCGGTTTTACCGTCACAATCGACAACCGCAAACTCGATGCCTCGGTCAGCAATGAGCTGAAGCAATTGCGCGTCAATCTTTTAAAGTAATAACTCTTATTTAGCTTTAAGCATATACAATGATAAATCCAAGCGAGATTTCGGAAGTACTGAAACAACAGCTCGAGAGCGTCAATTCAAAAGTGTCTTTTGAAGAAGTTGGCTCTGTGCTCGAAGTTGGCGACGGCGTAGCTCATGTCTATGGCCTCGACAACGTGTGTGCAAACGAATTGGTCGAATTCGAAAACGGTGTGAAAGGTGTCGCACTTAACCTCGAAGAGAGCAATGTCGGTGTGATTTTGCTCAACAACGTCAATAAGGTTGCCGAAGGTATGAGCGTGCGCCGAACCGGTGAGATTGCGTCTATTCCGGTAGGCGAAGGTCTCCTTGGCCGCGTTATTAATGTGCTCGGCGAACCTATCGACGGCCGTGGCCCGATCGAGGGCAAACTCATCAACCTGCCTCTCGAACGCAAGGCTCCCGGCGTCATTTATCGTCAGCCTGTTAATCAGCCTCTCCAGACTGGTATCAAGGCTGTCGATTCAATGGTGCCCATCGGTCGCGGTCAGCGTGAGCTTATCATCGGTGACCGCCAGATCGGCAAAACAGCTATCGCTATTGATACCATCATCAACCAGCGTAAGAATTTCGAAGATGGTAAGCCTGTCTTCTGTATCTATGTTGCAATCGGACAGAAAGCTTCTTCTGTCGCTGCGACTGTCGAAACTCTCCGTCGTTTTGGCGCTCTTGACTACACAGTCGTTGTTGCTGCTACAGCTTCCGACTCTGCGGCTATGCGCTATTCTCTCCGTTTGCCGGTGTTGCTATCGGCGAATATTTCCGCGACTCAGGCCGTGATGCGCTCATCGTCTACGATGCCCTCTCTAAGCAGGCGGTCG
>CAMWNL010000198.1 GCA_947175585.1 uncultured Bacteroidales bacterium
GATATAGTCTTTTCTCCTCGTTTTTGATAATGAAATTATGAAAGATATTGACAAAGATAACCAAGCTGCTGTGTTCGGACAAATTGACATTGATGCCAAGCGTTTTGACGTCGCTCCGGTTCCTGATGACCTGCCGTTGCTCGCGACGCGTAATCTTGTGCTCTTTCCGGGGGTAACGATCCCCATTTCGCTGGGTCGCGAAAATTCTATCGTGACCGCAACTGAGGCTGCTGACCGTCAGCTGCCGATCGGGATTGTTTGCCAGATTAATCCTGATGAGGATTCCCCGGCTGTGACTACCGGTCTATATAAATATGGTGTAGTTGCCGATGTGCTTAAGGTTTTTGATCTTCCTGACGGCTCTAAGACTGCACTCGTCCGCTCGCGTGGTAAGTTCCGCATCATTGGTCGGGGCGCCGGTCAACTCATTCCCGGTGGTCATCTATCGGCGAGGATAAAGCTTATCACCGAGCCCGAACCTGAGATGAATCAGGAACTCGAAATCGTCATCGAACAGATCAAGAAGGCAGCTATCAATATTATTAATAAGACGGCTGAAAACGCCAAAGAGATTGTTTTCTCGATCAATCAGACCTCGACGCCTAATGAGCTCGTCAACTTCATCTGCACCAACATGCACTTCGAGGCATCGGATAAGGTGATGATGCTCGCTAAACCCAATCTGTCGGAGCGCGCTTTCGCTCTTCTCGGCGAACTCGTCAAGAGCGAGGAAAAAGTAGATATCAGCCGTGAGATTCTGCAGCGCACACGTCAGAACATGGATCAGAACCAGCGTCAGGCATTCCTTCAGCAGCAGATGGAAACCATCCGCGAGGAGCTTTACGGTGATGCTGATGAAGCCGACGAGTTTGTCCATCGTGCCGATCAGCTCGATATGCCTGAAAAAGTCCGCACGGTCTTTAATAAGGAAATAGAGAAACTTCGCCGTCTCAATCCCCAGTCGCCTGACTATTCTGTTCAGTACACTTATCTCGACACTCTGCTCGATCTCCCCTGGAACGTCGAGACCGAGATTAATACCGATTTCAAGTCTGCCCGCCAGATTCTCGAAGACGACCATTATGGTCTTGAAAAAGTCAAGGAGCGTATTCTCGAACAGCTTGCCGTGTTGATGAACAATCCCGGTGGTAAAGCTCCGATTCTTTGTCTTGTCGGTGCTCCCGGTGTCGGTAAAACCTCGCTTGGTAAATCTGTTGCCCGTGCGCTCGGACGCAATTACCAGCGTGTGTCGCTCGGCGGTCTTCATGACGAATCTGAAATCCGCGGTCACCGCCGCACTTACATCGGCGCCATGCCCGGCCGCATAATCGACGCCATGAAGCGTGCGAAGTCATCCAATCCTGTTCTCCTTCTTGATGAGATTGACAAGATTGGCCGCGATTTCAAGGGCGATCCATCGTCTGCGCTTCTCGAGGTCCTCGATCCGGAGCAGAACAAGTTTTTCCACGACAATTACATTGACGTCGACTACGACCTGTCTCATGTACTTTTCATCGCCACAGCCAACACATTGTCGACACTTCAGCAGCCGCTGCTTGACCGCATGGAGATTATCGACCTTTCTGGCTATCTCGTTGAGGAGAAAGTCGAGATTGCCCGTCGTCACCTCGTGCCGCGTATTCTTGAAGAGCATAATCTCACCCCCGGTGAACTTAACATCAGCGACGCGGCTCTTGTCAAAGTCATAGAAAATTATACATCTGAGAGTGGGGTGCGTCAGCTCGAAAAGCGTCTTTCAGCACTCGCACGTAAAGCGGTTCTTGCAAAAATGAGTGGCGAAGATTTTCCGGCTGAGATCCTTCCGGACCATCTATCGGCCATGCTCGGTCTTCCTCCTTACTCTAAAGACCGCTATGAAGGCAATTCGTTTGCCGGTGTTGTCACTGGTCTTGCCTGGACTCAGGTTGGCGGCGAGATATTAATGGCTGAAGCCTCACTTTCGCCCGGCAAAGGCGAGAAGCTGACTATCACCGGTAATCTCGGTGATGTTATGAAAGAGTCGGCCGCTATCGCTCTTCAGTGGGTGAAGTCTCATGCCTCGCAGATTGGCATTGATCCGTCGCTTTTTGAGAAATATAACCTCCATATCCATTTCCCCGAGGGTGCCATTCCCAAAGACGGACCGTCGGCAGGCATCACTATTGCTACAGCCATTGTCTCCGCTTTCACTCAGCGCAGGGTCGCCGAGCGCATCGCTATGACCGGAGAAATCACCCTGCGAGGTAAGGTGCTCCCCGTCGGAGGTATAAAGGAAAAAATCCTTGCGGCCAAGCGTGCCGGCATCACAGATATTATCCTGTCATCTGAAAACCGCAAGAATATCGAAGACATTGCGCCGCGTTATCTCGAAGGCCTTACTTTCCATTACGTCGACACCGTCAGAGAAGTCATTGACATTGCAATCACCTCTGACCTCGCGGCCGACCCCCTTGCACTATGAGACAGAAAATAGTTTAATAATTCAAAAAATAAGGATGAAGTTTTTTATGCTTCATCCTTATTTTTTTGAGATACTAATTATTTATCAATAAATCTCTTTGTCAGTGCGCCATACTCGTCGATGCGTCTGTCGCGCAAGAACGGCCACCAACGTCTGACTTGTTCAGAGCGTTTTGAATTTATTTCTACGATTGCTGTTTCCTCATCGCTGTCCGATGCCTTGAACAGAAACTCGCCCTGCGGACCGGCCACGAAACTGCTACCCCAGAATTGAATACCGTTTGTCGCTCCCGAGGGATCTGCCTCATGACCTACACGGTTGACTGCCACGACAGGCAGACCATTGGCTATCGCGTGGCCGCGCTGCACTGTTATCCATGCCTCGCGCTGACGGGTTTTCTCATCAGCAGTATCACTGCTTTCCCAGCCGATGGCGGTCGGATATATCAGCATTTCCGCACCGGCGAGAGCCATCAGTCGGGCTGCTTCAGGATACCACTGATCCCAGCATACAAGCACACCCAATCGTCCCAGCGATGTATCTATGGGTTTGAAACCCAGATCGCCCGGAGTGAAATAAAACTTCTCATAATAGGCCGGGTCATCGGGTATATGCATCTTTCTGTAACGGCCGGCTTCTGAACCGTCGGTGTCATAAACTATAGCCGTATTGTGATAGAGACCCGGGGCGCGTCGTTCGAATATCGAAGTCACTAACACAACACCACATTCCTTTGCCAGTTTACTGTAGGTTTCTGTGGTTTCCGACGGCAGGTCGATTGCAAGATCGCAGCAGTCGACCGATTCCGTCTGGCAAAAATATAGCGAGTCATGCAGTTCCTGATTGACAATCAGATCTGCGCCTTCAGCTGCAAGTTCTCTGACTTTATGACACAGACGTCTGCGGTTGTCTGCGATATCACTTGTATTATGTTGTTGGATAATCCCAACCTTAATTATTTCCTTTTTCATCAATAATGTGTATTATGAATTGTACATCACCCGTCATGCATTGTGAATAGAATGAAACTGCATGGTCACGCAGTGCAGCGATCCATGCTGTTTGATTAGCGCGTTACAGTCTATACCGACAATCTCATGGTTCGGGAACACAATCTTCATCATCTGTAATGCCAGTTCATCTTTACGCTTCTGACCGTAGATCGGCACCAATACCGCATCATTTAATATAAGAAAATTTGCGTATGTCGCCGGCAGCCGTTCGCCGTCTTCGTCATAGATTGCGTCCGGCAAGGGTAGGGCGATACAGTTATATGGCATTCCGTTTTCGCGTCTTAAAGCTAAGACCTGTTCCTCCATTTTTTTTAGCTCCTCGTAGTGAATATCCTCCTGATCGTCACATCCCACATATAATATAGTGTCTTCAGGAGCCAGACGGGCAAGAGTGTCGATATGGCTGTCAGTGTCATCACCGGCAAGTGCGCCGTGATCAAGCCACATCACTCTTTCCGCACCAAGAGTTTCGCGCAGACGTTGCTCGATTTCCTCTTTTGACAGATCGCCGTTGCGGTTGGGTGACATCAGACACTCCGACGTCGTCTGCAGTGTCCCCTGACCGTCGCTCTCTATCGAACCACCTTCAAGCACAAAACCGAGACAGTTGTTATAGCGTCCCGGCCATACACCTTTTTCCCACATTTTTCGGGTAACAAGATTGTCAAGATTGGCTGCGAACTTCAGTCCCCAGCCGTTGAACTTGAAATCATTGACTATGATCTCTCCGTCTCCGTCAACTGTCAGTATTGCCCCGAAATCACGAGCCCAGGTGTCATTGGTGTCGATTTCGATAAACTCTACTTCTCCGTCGGCTACGTCACTTAGTGCAGCTTTGGCGTCGGAGCAGTCCGGTGCGACCACTATCAGGCGTGCATGCTTGACAATAGCTTTTGCTATATTGACATAACAGGCTCTGACCTCGTCGAGCATATATTCCCAGTCGGTCAACTCGTGAGGCCACGCCAGCAGTACTGCGTCCTGTGGCTCCCATTCAGCCGGGAGCCTTAGCTTTATTACTTCTTTTTCTTTATTCGTCATAATCATTTAAAGATTCCCAGATGGAATCCTGGTTGTCCAAATATTCTTCACAAAACTCTCTAAATCCGCGTTTTTCGGTATATCCGAGTTCATCACACCACGCCTTATAG
>CAMWNL010000199.1 GCA_947175585.1 uncultured Bacteroidales bacterium
CCATAACGCCCGGGCGCAGGAGCTTTGTGACTCACTCGGCTTCTCCCTTTGCGATTACCGTTTGCCGTTGCCTGAGTGACGCGGTGCAAACGGTATTTATTTAACTATACCAACAATCACGCCTCCGAATAATATTGAGTAATCAAAACGAATTAGAAATGAATAAAATATTTTTTACACTTGTCATAGGTCTCTTTCTTTTGACAAGTTGTAGGCATAAAAATGATAGCAGGAGCACTACTCGTTATGCTGACACTATTATGGTTCCCAAAACAATCAAAGATACAGTTTTCGTTGAATCACCCAATATTGATAGATTCTATAGGGACACGGATACAGTATTCGTTGTTGAAATTCCTGCCGTAATGCTTGGGCCAAGCCAACTTGATTCTGCCCACACGCAGAGAGTCATGGAAGAGAGTTTATGGAAGAATTATATAGATATTCCTATCGACTTCAAAAAGAATTATCGGACGGAACTATATATTAATTCTGATTTGTCTCAGTTGCCATATTTATTATTGTCAATGTCACATCCCAATAGTATTAACAACGGAATTTTAGTAGACAACTTTATATCATTGTGTGCCGGCGCTATAGACGATTCGGCGCTATTTGAACTTGGAAAACGTACCACAGATAGATTGAACGAGTTAAGATCCAAAAGACCTCCAACAATTGTAAAAAAGAAAGATGGTAGAGAGTATCATATGCCCCCTACTTTATATGAGTATCCTGATTCATTTATTCCTTCTTTTGTATCAGACTTTTCCATATCCAAACCATACTCCTTGAATCATATAGACACATTAAGGATCAGAGCTATAGCGTATAATGATCGTAAAGCTCTTGGAAAGATAGAGTGATATTATAACGAAAAGAATGATGCAAAGGGGATAGCCATTTATTATAAGGTATTATTGAGTTATGAGGGCAACGGTGATCTGGCAGAGAAGTATTATTATGTTCTCAGACCTTATCTGGCCGAACAGCCTGAATTCCTTAACAGCATCCGCGAAGTCTTGCTCCGGGCAGCCCTTTGCGACCATAACGCCAGGGCGCAGGAGCTTTGTGATTCACTCGGCTTCTCGCTTTGCGATTACCGCTTGCCGTTGCCTGAGTGACGCTGCATTGACGACATACATATCTCCTGCGCCGCTGAAGCCGGATGCGCCGTGGGGTATTCAACGGATTTTATCCCAACGGCTCAAATATAAATTAACTTTCGCTAAATAGTTACGAAGTTTTTTTGTAACTTTGCATGGTTTTCACGACAGATAGTGTTGACCCCTTTCATATCACGCTTAAACAAAGTACTATCGTATGCGCGAAACAAAACGAGCCGTGCTTACCCTTGAAGACGGCACAACATTTGAAGGCAAATCCTTCGGCTATGAAGCTTCGACCTCAGGCGAAGTCGTATTTAACACTGCAATGACCGGCTATCCCGAAAGCCTCACAGACCCTTCATACGAGGGGCAGATATTGGTCACAACATTCCCGTTATTAGGCAACTATGGCGTTCCGCCTTCCAATGCCAACCCAATGATGAGCGACTATCTCGAAGACGCGCATATCCATTGCAAGGCAATCGTCGCGCAGGATTACTCATGGGAACACAGCCACTGGCTCGCACAGCGCTCCCTCGCCGACTGGCTCAAAAGTGAAAAAATCCCCGGAATATATGACATTGACACCCGTGCGCTGACTAAACATCTGCGCGAGAAAGGTTCTATGCTCGGTAAAATCACGATCGAAGGCTGTGACGAAGTCGATTTCTACGATCCAAATCTTGAGAATCTCGTAGGCAAAACCTCAACAGAGGGTGTAACGCTCTACGAACTGGCGCCTGACGAATCATTCACCACCACCGCTCTCGACTCAGAGAACCCCGTGCTCCCCGTCTCAGACAAAAAGACAGTAGTGCTGGTTGACTGCGGCGTGAAGCATAACATCATCCGCTGTCTGACCCGTAGAGGAGTGAGAGTCGTGCGTGTGCCCTGGGACTATGATTTCTCTAAAATCGCTTACGACGGACTCTTCATCTCCAACGGTCCCGGCAATCCAGATTTTGCAACTGCAACCGTCGACAATCTGCGCAAAGCCCTCGACGAAGACCGCCCCATCTGCGGCATCTGCATGGGCAACCAGCTGCTCGCCAAAGCCGCCGGAGCCAAGACCTACAAGCTTAAATACGGCCACCGCAGCCATAATCAGCCTGTGCGTGAGGCAGGAACAAACACCTGCTTCGTGACCTCTCAGAATCACGGTTTCGCTGTCGACTCCGACACATTGCCGTCTGGCTGGGAACCCCTCTTCATCAACATGAACGACGGCACCAATGAAGGCATCCGTCACAAGTCAAAGCCGTTCTTCTCAGCGCAGTTCCACCCCGAAGCTTCGAGCGGCCCCAAAGACACAGAGTTCCTTTTTGATAAATTCATCAGCATGCTTTAATCATATCTCACCGATTATGACTACAACAGAACCGACACAGAAAAAAATACAGAAAGTGCTGCTTTTAGGCAGCGGCGCCCTAAAAATCGGCGAGGCCGGTGAATTTGACTACTCCGGTTCGCAGGCTCTCAAAGCCTTGCGCGAAGAAGGCATCAACACAATTCTGATCAACCCCAATATCGCGACCGTCCAGACCTCTGACGGATTTGCAGATAAGATATACTTCCTTCCCGTCACTCCCTATTTCGTCGAGAAGATAATCAAGAAGGAGCGTCCCGACGGCATCATGCTTGCCTTCGGCGGTCAGACGGCCCTTAACTGCGGCGTCGCTCTTTATGAAAGCGGAGTGCTCGAACGCTATGGCGTCGAGGTGCTCGGCACACCTGTCAGAGCCATCATGGACACCGAAGACCGCGAACTCTTCGTCAAAAAACTTGATGAAATCGACATCAAGACCATCAAGAGCGAGGCGGTCGACAACGTGGCCGACGCCCGTCGCGTAGCCAACAGTCTCGGCTATCCGGTGATCGTGCGCGCGGCTTATGCGCTCGGCGGTCTCGGCAGCGGTTTCTGTGACAACGACGAACAGCTCATCGCGCTCACCGAAAAGGCGCTGTCATTCTCGCCCCAGGTGCTTGTCGAGAAATCGCTCAAGGGCTGGAAAGAAGTTGAATATGAAGTTGTCCGCGACCGTTTTGACAACTGTATCACTGTCTGCAACATGGAGAACTTCGACCCCCTCGGCATCCACACCGGCGAGAGCATCGTCGTAGCTCCGTCTCAGACCCTGTCAAATGACGATTATCACTATCTCCGTTCACTAGCCATCAAGATTATCCGCCATATCGGCATCGTCGGCGAATGTAACGTGCAGTATGCTTTCGACCCGGCTTCGATGGACTATCGCGTCATCGAGGTCAACGCCCGTCTCAGCCGCTCATCGGCTCTCGCGTCAAAGGCCACTGGCTATCCCCTCGCTTTCGTAGCCGCGAAACTCGGTCTCGGCTACGGTCTCTTCGACCTCAAAAACTCTGTCACTCGCAGCACATCAGCGTTCTTCGAACCCGCACTTGACTATCTCGTAGTGAAAATCCCCCGTTGGGACCTCGGCAAGTTCCAGCGCGTCAACCGCGAGATCGGTTCATCGATGAAGTCGGTAGGCGAGGTCATGGCTATCGGCCGAACCTTTGAAGAAGCTATCCAGAAAGGTCTGCGCATGATCGGCCAGGGCATGCACGGCTTTGTAGGCAACAAGGACATCAAGATTGACGATATCGACCATGCTCTGACCGACCCGACTGACAAACGCATATTCGTCATTGCCAAGGCGATGCAGAACGGCTATGATGTCGAACGCATCCACCAGCTCACAAAGATTGACCGATGGTTTCTCTACAAACTTCAGAATATCATCAACACCTCTGACGAACTGTCGACCTACACCTCGCTCCAACAACTTCCGGCAGAGCTGCTCCGCTTAGCCAAGCAGCAAGGTTTCAGCGACTTCCAGGTCGGCCGCGCGGTGTTGAAAGACCAAATGACCGACACTGAGAAAACTATACTTGACGTACGCTCTATCCGCAAAGGGCTCGGCATCGTGCCTGTCGTAAAGCAGATCGACACTCTCGCAGCCGAGTATCCGGCTCAGACCAACTACCTCTACCTTACTTATAACGGCAGCAAGAACGATGTCGATTATCTCCACGACCACCGCTCTATCGTGGTGCTCGGCTCTGGTGCATACCGCATCGGCTCGTCGGTGGAGTTTGACTGGTGTTCGGTCAACGCTCTCATGACAGTCAAGAAGGAGGGATGGAGATCGGTTATGATCAACTATAACCCCGAAACTGTCTCGACTGACTACGATATGTGTGACCGTCTCTACTTCGACGAGCTCACATTCGAGCGCGTGATGGACATCCTCGATCTCGAGCAGCCTCACGGCACCATCCTTTCGGTGGGCGGCCAGATACCCAACAATCTCGCGACGCGTCTCGACGCTCAGGGTGTCAACATCCTCGGCACATCGGCCGCATCAATTGACAACGCCGAAGACCGTCATAAATTCTCGGCCATGCTCGACCGCCTCGGCATCGACCAGCCGCGCTGGCGCGAGCTCACAAGCATGGATGACATCAAAGAGTTTATCGACGAAGTGG
>CAMWNL010000200.1 GCA_947175585.1 uncultured Bacteroidales bacterium
TCATTATGTAGTCGCCCGGCATTGTCATCACCTCGCCGCTCTTGAAAAAAGACATCGAGTAGTCGTCGAGACGATATTCGGCGTGATGCGATAGTTTTATCTTATTACCTTTGCTATCGAGCGCCCCCTGCAGTTTTGCCATAGCTTCGTCGAGGATGGCGGGAGTGTTTTCAAATGTGTCCTTGGTCACGTGCGGACTTGCTATAATGCGGTCTATTCCCCATGCCTGCATACGCTCTATGAGGTTGATTGAGGTTTCTATGTCGGGTGAGCCGTCATCTACACCGGGTATGACGTGACAGTGAATATCGGTTGTGAAGGGCAATTGTGCCGGAGTCTTAGGTTTATTGAAAAAATTGAACATGTTCGTTTGTTTTTTACAAAGTTAGTTATTCACTCCGAGAAAGACCAACTCCGAGAAACTTAATTTTTTTTAACGAGGCATAAACAATGTGGAAATTTTTCCGTAATTAACCGGAAAAAGTCGTAACTTTGCGCTGATAAAATATTTTTTTTAGTTCTTTTAAAACCATGTCTTTCAACTCGCTTGCTCCTGAAAAGGCTCAATCGGTTTAGACTGAAATTAATGAACATAAACACAGAAGATAGAATCTTATGGAAAAGAAGAAATTGAAGATTCGCGATCTTACGCTCCGTGACGGTCAGCAGTCGCTGTTTGCAACTCGTTTGAGTCAGGGCGAGATCGATAAGTTGCTCCCATATTACGAGAATGCAGGTTTCTACATCATGGAAGTGTGGGGTGGTGCAATTCCCGATTCAGTGATGCGTTACCTTGACCAGTCTCCTTGGGATCGCCTCCGCGCTTGCTCTAAAGTGATGAAAGGCAAATCTTTGCTCTCTGCTCTTTCTCGCGGTCGCAACCTTTTCGGCTATGTGCCTTATCCCGACTATGTGCTCGAAGGTTTCTATAAGGAAGCTATCGCTAATGGTCTTAATGTGATGCGTATTTTCGATGCGCTCAATGATATCGACAACGTTAAGGAGTCAATCCGTCTTATCAATGAACTCGGCGGCATAGCCGACGGTGCTGTATGCTATACTGTCGACCCCAAGACCGAACCCGAGCAAGTTGGTTTCTTCGGACGTCTTTTCGGTAAGAAACCGGCTGAACCCGAAAAAATCTTTACTGACGAATACTTCGTTGAAAAGGCTAAACAGATGGAGGCTCTCGGCGCCAAGATTATCACACTTAAGGATATGGCCGGTCTTGTCAATCCCCTTCGCGCAGCTTCGATTATCTCTAAACTTAAGGCTAATGTCAAGGTGCCCGTTGACTTCCACACTCACTGTACCCCTGGCTATGGTCTTGCATCATCAGTGATGGCCATAATCAACGGGGTTGACATCCTCGACACCAACATCTGGTGGTTCGGTGGTGGTTCGGCTGCACCTGCAATCGAGCTCGTCTACCTCTTCACTCAGAAACTCGGCGTTGAAATTGATGTCGACATGAAGGCCGTGGGTGAGATCCGCAAACACCTTCTTGCCGCTCGTCAGTCGCTCAAGGAATTTGACCTCGGTAAACTTCCTCGCGAATTTGATCCGCTCAACGATAAACTTCCTGCCGAAATCGAGGCTCAGCTTGACCGTGCGGTTGCTGCTGCTAAATCATCTGATGAAGCTACGCTTCTCGACGCTTGCCATGCTATCGAACAGTATTTTGGTTTCCCCAAACCTAACGAACTCGTTAAGGAAGCCGAAGTTCCCGGCGGCATGTACTCCAACATGGTTGCCCAGCTCAAGGCTCTCCACGCTGAGGATCTGCTCGACGACGCTATGCGCCTGATACCTATGGTGCGTCGCGACGCCGGTTTGGTGCCCCTCGTGACTCCGACCAGTCAGATTGTAGGCAGTCAGGCTGTGTCAGTTGCCCTTGATCGTCGTAAAGGTAACGCCGACTATACAACCAAATCAAACCAGTTCATCTCTCTTGTCAAGGGTGAATACGGTCATACTCCCGTTGCAATCGACCCGGCATTCCGCGAAAAGATCACCGGCGACGCAACAGAGAAGCCTTACGATACATCGTCATACAAGCGTCCTGAAAATCCTGTGCTCGAAGACCTCGGCGGTGTGAAACTTGCTTCAAACCGCGAAGAGGAACTCCTGCTCGAACTTCTGCCAAGCGTGGCCAACGGTTTCCTCCGTCGCCGTCGCACCGAAGAGTTTGAAGCCAAGCAGGCTGAGGTTGCTAAGCAGAAGGCTGCTGAAGCGCCCGCTGCGCCCACCGTTCCTCAAGAACCCATCACTGGCGAAACCCTTGTTGCGCCTATGGGTGGCCGCATAATCGAAGTCAACGTTAAGCCCGGCGACAAAGTTAAGAAGGGCGACATCCTCCTTGTCTACGAGGCAATGAAGATGGAAAACGACGTCGAGGCTGAAAAAGACGAAGTGGTTAAGCGAGTATTTGTTACCGTTGATCAGATTGTCGGCACCGATGCCGTCCTCATCGAGTTCGAATAAACAACTCTTTCATTGAATAATTGAAACGGGGCATACCTGAAATTAAATTCGGATATGCCCCGTTTTCATTTAACTAACATTTCTTTTTTTATTTCTTCTTGACTGGTGCAGTCTTAAATGAAATGGGAAGTGTATAGTCGCATGCAACTTTTTTACCGTCTTTTGTAAGCGCAGGTTCCCAATCGGTCAATTGCTTAACGGCTCTGATAGCTTCATTGTTTTTTGCCTCGCTGAGACCTTTTACAATGTGTGGATTGACCATTTTGCCCTCTGCATCGATCGTGAACCCAACGATAATATATCCGCTCTCATTTATGTCGCCGACGAAATTGATTACTTCTGCAAATTTCTTATACATAGCTGCTTCTCCACCGACATATCTTGGAAGGGTCGCGATTTCAGGAGTTTTCTCTTCCTCTTCCTCTTTCTCTCCTCCATAGGCAACTACAACCGCCTCTTCCAATTCGAATGTGTTGCCCTTGGAGTTGTCATCGACAGTCTCTAATGCATGTTTAACCTGGTCGGCGGCCGTCACTTCCTGTTGGGCGGCTTTGACGCATGAACTGTTTGTAACTACAAATGCCAGTGCCATTGCAGGCACTAATGCCAATGAGCACAGGCGAGTGCTCCTTTTTGATTGATTTTTCGTCATCATAGTGATACGTTTTTTAAGTGAACTGTGATTCAGACTGTCGGCAAAAGCTTGGAATCTGGTGCCGGCAGTCTTTTTTATTAATAATAATTGATATTGTGTCCTGTCGTCGCTTTGCGCGGAGGCTATGCGGTCAGCCTCATATTCGTGTACGGCTATAAGTTCATGTTGCATCATCCATGCCGCCGGATTATACCAATTGATTGCTGTCACGACATTCGAGAGTAACAGATCTGCCCAATGCCATTGCTTGCTGTGAGCCGATTCATGCGCCAGGATCATAGCGAGTTCGACATCATTGCCCCTGAAGACTGCTTCTGAAATATAAATTTCTCCTCCCCAGCTCATCGGAGGTATCTTATCATGACTGTGAACCCTCACCGTCAATGAGCCGGTAACCTTTCGGCGGCTGTTATGGCGCAGGTAAACTATAAAACCGAAGTTGGCCGCCGTCCGGCATCCTACAAGGCATACACCAAAGATATATATAATCCCGATAACGTTAATGATACTGTTGTCGTGATCTGCTATGGCGTTATCTATGGCGACACCCGTTAATGTCAGATTTTCCGCTTCAACTATTGAAGCGCTGTTGGCAACTGACGGAAGGCTTATGAAGGGTGTGACCAGCGAAACTGTCATTATCAAAACCAGACACATCCGGTTAAATCCAAAATGAGTCGTGTTGCGCATCATAAGCAGATACACTGCCGCGAGGGCAAGTAACATTATGCCTGATGCAAAAGAGTAGGCGAGAAGTGACATATTTATTGGGATTTTTTGCGTTGGCTGATTACTGTTTCTATCAGGGTGCGCAGTTCGTCATCGCTCATATTTTCCTCATGAAATAAAGCTGACACCGAAGCTTTGAGTGATGATCCGAAGTAGCGGTCTACGACATCTTTCAGTGTCGACCGACTGAAATCATCACGCGACACCGCGGCCTCGTAGCGGTAGCTGCTGCCAAATTTCGTGTGGGTGACAAAGCCCTTGCTCTCTAACAGGCGCACAAATGTCGACACCGTGTTGAAATGTGGTTTAGGCTCGGGTAGCTCCTCTATTATTTCGCGCACAAACATCGGTCCCTTGTTCCAGATGATTTCCATCAATTCTTCTTCGCGTTCTGTAAGTTTCTTCATGACAACTCGTTGGATGAATTAAATTTCTAAATGTTTAAAAATGAAAAAGTCACACAATTTGCAAATTAATAGTGAATTAGTGGTGACCAAACTACTAAGAACTATTAACTTGACCTAAATATCGATTTATCCTTTCCTCGTACGTAGAGTATAAATCTCCATAAAGACAATATTTGCAGGCTAAGTTACAAGCATCAGTCGTCTCGAATACAACTTGAGGTGTATTCGCAATCGACAATTCTATCTGCTTTGCAGTCAAATATGTATTTGTACTCATATTTTTATAAAAGTTTCATCCTCATCGTAAACATAACATTACGTTCGCGGAGTTTGTATGTAC
>CAMWNL010000201.1 GCA_947175585.1 uncultured Bacteroidales bacterium
CCCCAGACGCGTACTCTAACCAACTGAGCTACACCCCGATTGTCCTGAAAAGCGATGCAAAGTTACAGACTTTTTCCGAACTCTCCAAATTTTTCAGCAAGTTTTTTATTACATTTATTTTTAAATTTGGTCAACTTAATCCATACCAACGTATATTGCAACGACTTATATCATCAAAAAAAATTTTAATCAACTTCACAAAAAAAGCCCGGACTCTTTTGGCGAGTCCGGACTCTGATATCAAACGTTATGTTTTTTTCGTCTTAGCGGACGATTTCTTTGGTGACTTTATTGCCACGACGAACGATATAGATACCGTTTTCGGGATTTGCGACCTCTACACCCTGGAGGTTGTAATATACAGCCGGACCATTGGCATCGGTGTTGTCAACTTCGATTTCGTTAACAGCGCCTGTTTCGTCAGCTTGCCACTTAAGCATGGGTCTGCCATCGACAAGTTTATCGCTGAATGCAGCCCAAGCGCAAACCACTGCCTGAAGTTCTTCGTCGGTCTTACCTTCTTCAGGAGCATCCTCACCATTGAGGAGTGCGTTTTCGCCTACATACACATTAGTTTCAGTTGCATTAACCGCACCTGCATTAACGAATGCTACGTTTGAGCCATAGATGCCTTCACCCCATGAAACTACGTTGTTGAGAGTAGCGACACCGTTATCAACAAGATTGATGATACCACCGGCATTGCCGCCTTCATTTGTAGCTTCAACATAGTTACCGGCATAGACATTTTCGATAGTAGTTACACCGGCAGGAACCCAACCGAGTACGCCGCCTGCAAAATTACCGGCCTCTACAGATACGAGAGTGTAAGAATTTGAAATTTTCAACTGACCGTTATTGTAACCGCCGATACCGCCGGCATAGTAGTCACCTTTAACCTTACCGGTAGCGAAACAGTTGTCAATTGTTGTAACGCCATCATAAGAAGTGTGGCCGGTAAATGCTCCGAATACGCCGGCGCTATAACCCTTAATATCGACATTCACGAGACCGAGATCCTTGATATCACCCATGAAGACACCGAGCAATGAAGGATAGTCTCCTGACGCAACCGTGAGATTGCTGATAACATGACATTTACCATCGAGATGGATGATACGTCCGGTAAAGTTATTGTTATTAAGAGGTGAAGAATACTCTACACCGTCCATATCAATATCATTTTCGAGAGTAATGTAATTATGACCAACAACGAAGTAATTACGCATGTTGACTACATCCTTTGCTGTATAAAGCTTGATAGGATTAGCTTCTGAACCAAGAGCGTATTCATTGCCATTGGCTTCCTGCCATGCGAGGACTACACGACCGTTGTTAAGTTTGGTGTTGAAACCGGGCCACTGTGTGCTGATCGCAATCAAGTCAGCCTGAGATTCGCCTGATTCGGGTTCACCGTTAAGCAGAAGACCATCGTAAATCCAGAAATCTTCGAGCTCAGCGTTATCACAGAGACCGGCGCAGATCGCATCTGCAACATTACCTTTAACTGCCGTATTCCAAGCGATAACCTTATCAATCTTGATTACAGAGGTTTCAACATTGCTTGACGCGATACCCGCAGATATACCATCACTAATCACACTGCCACCTGCATAAGAATAGTTGACAGTCAGATTACCGGGCTTAGCGTCATAGCTGCCTACACGACCGACCAGACCGCCGAGATGAGAATTAGCAGGACCGGTTACGTCGACCAACGAATAACTGTTGGTAATCGTGGTATTGCCGAATACAGAACCGATCATACCGCCACCGGCTGCTGCGTAAACACTACCGGTAACATAGCAGTTTTCGATTGTAACGTCATTGGCCTGGCCCATGAGTACACCGGCACAACCACTCGAAACATAGTGATAAGAATCCTCCACGCCGAGGTTTTTGATATCTCCTGAGAATGCCTTGAAAAGTCCCCAGTTATCCCACTTGGGATCATAAGTATATACATTGCGGATCACGTGGTTCTTACCGTCAAAGTGAATACGTGCAGTCGACGATACGGGAGTGTACTCTATACCTTCGAAGTCGAGGTCGTTCTCAAGAGCAACATAGAAATCAGCCGTCGAGATTTTGCTTGCCATCTCAATGAATTGAGCCGGAGTGCTGATCATATATGGTGCGTCAGGAGTCAAACCGACAGGTTTCTCAGGCACAATCGGAGCACCACACTGAGCAGGATCAAAAACAAGCTGCGCGGCTGCACCATAATTGTTACCACTATTATAAACATAGATGTAAGCAGTCTTGTCATCAACCGGCTCGGCTATAATTGAAGAGTAACCACCGTTGGGTGACCAATCGTTGTTAATCCAAGTCGTAAGAATATCACCATTGGCATCAGTAACAGCAATCGCCATGTCAAATGTCTTGTTCAGCGAGTAGCTACGCACGAAATAACGCTTACCTTCGAGTGTGAATGTTGTAAAACCATTGATAGGCGCATTGATGCTGAGGGTCAAATCAGGAGCGAAAGACGTTGTCGTCTTACCGTCAAGATAAGCTGTGTAAATCTGAGAGGTCGAGCAACATGCAGAATAATAAAAGTTGTAGTTGTCTTCACCGGCAGCTTCATACTCTGCATAAGTGTTAAAACCGGGCTGCACAATATTTTGCGGATAGCCGCTTACTTGCTGAGACACACTTACTCCGTCAAGTTCAGTCAATTCAACTGAATTTACAGTGCCGTTGCCGGTAGCCTTCATCACACGTACTTTAGATGTGCCGTCGTTATTCGGAGCGAGGAAGAATAGAGCTTCGCGAGTAAGGTCACCGAGTACACGGCCTACACAGTCGACACGACCGAGAGTCCACCCTTCGGGTACACCGATATCAAAACGCTTGCTCTGACCGGTTGAAGGGCTATAGATAGTCCACTTCTGAGCACTCTCAACTGATACGAAGTCCTCACCTACAAGGAAGTTTCCGGCTTCGTCAATAGAAATAGCAGTTCCGTAAAAATCGGGGTCGATGTTAGGAAGTGTGTAAAGGTCTTTAAGACCTTCGAGAGTGACTTCAGCAATCGCCATAGTCTTCATATTGATTGTGTAGACTTTGCCGTCTTTAGCCGTTGCAAAACGGGGATTGCTTGTAGCTTTAATAGCTGACGGATTACTCCAGTCGGTGGCAGCTGACCACGCGCCTTTCAACTCCTCGATATTGGGAGTCTTCCAAAGCTCGGTAATACCGGGGTCAGAAGCTGCTGATGCACTGATTGCAAGAGATGCAACACAGGCAATAGAAAGTAGTTTCTTATTCATTGATTAGTTTTTAAAAAAAAGTAAATGGATATTTTAGTTTTCAATATTTACAGATTTACAGGTAAATTAAATTTCAAGTGCATTATTTATGACAAAACTACTAAAAATAAATGAAGTATAGCTAAAAAGTCAGGTTATTCAATTGTTAAATTTGGCTAACTGACAAATTTAAGGCTCGAATAGTCGATGCTATCCGAGCCTTTTATCTAATGACCTAATGAAATGACGTTATTTCGCTGCTTTCTTAGTTGTTTTTTTAGTTGAAGCTTTCTTGGTCGCTGTTTTCTTCTCAGGCTTTGCGTCCTTTGTTTCGTCAGCCGCTTTTGGCTCACGAAGAGCATGCTCTACGTTAAACTGTTCGATGTTCTTGCGCATAGAATTGACCTCTTTATTGAGAGTTTCAATCTCTGTAGCCTGATTTCGGATAGTGGTGAGAAGTGAGTTTAGTTCTTCGTTCTCGATTGAAAGCGGATACTGCTCCTCTACACGGACAATAAAGTCAGCCAACACATTCATATAGTTGGTAAACGCCTGGAAAGGTGTTTCGTATGGGCTGAACAGACTGTGAACCGCTCCGTCGGCCATGTGTTTGGTCGACATATAATAGAAATGGTCAGAACCCTGGAGATACCACCAATCCTGCTTCAATCGACGGTCAGAGCATAGACGCACACGCTCTGCGACTGAATAAAGTTTGTTGAACGCCTCGTTCTGGAGTTTATTGCCGAGCCACGCCGAAGTGTCGCGTGCTTCGTCAGCACCAGAAATAGGATGAACAACAGACAGTTCGCCGACGGGCTTAAGTTTGGTTATTGCCTCTGTCGGTGTGTAGAACTCGATACCGCGCTCCTTGGCAAAACGCGGAAGCGCTTCGAGGAACTGGAAGATACCTGAATTAGAAGGCTGAAGGCCACCGAATGTCTCAAGACTCATCGAGAGGTTGAAAATCTGTTCTTCCTGCGGAGTAGATGCGATCCAATCAATATATTTATCAGCGGTCAGAGGATAAGCGTCCCATGAAGTGTCACTGAAACGGAACGCGATATCATCACTCAGCTTAGAGTTCTTGAGCAGCATCTTGAGTTTGGGAGCTGAAGCGGCAGAGTACACATAGTTAGGTGATTTCCAGCCGAGGATATGCTTTGCTCCTTCGGTGAGCACACCCTTGAATCCCATTGCGAGAATCTGAGGTGCAAGATCATCGCAGTAGATAAGCTCTGAGTTACGGAGCACTTTGGGTTTAACACCAAAGAGCGAGTGAAGTTTTTCACACTCTACTTTGACCTGCTCGGCAAATTCTTCAGGGT
>CAMWNL010000202.1 GCA_947175585.1 uncultured Bacteroidales bacterium
GGTATAGATATCCATAGCGGTATAGCTAACTTTTGTGAAAGATTTGAAATTGAAAATGTTATTAAATGCCAGATTCCATTCAAACCTTCCACGTCGATAAGTTATTTTTGAATCTCCAAACCAAACGTTCTTGTCGCCCGATGTCAGATTATTATAGTTGTTTTCAGCTGAAACATTAACTATGAGATTTTTTGTAGGGTAAAAGTTGATGTCGGCTCTACCTGTCCATGTGCGTACCCACGGAGAACCGGTCTCGACATCGCCGGTCTCGCTCCGGTTCTGGCCATATGCGAACGCAAGTGCGATACCCATCCATTGTGAGGGTGTTGTCGACATAATTACGCTGCCGCTCCAGTTTTTTGTGCTGAAAGCAAAAAGTGACTTTTCTATCAAAGAATGACCTCTGTATAGTGATGCATTCACCCCCATTTTTATGGTTGTATCCCAAAAGCCGAGTCCTTTGTTTAAGTTTGCGGTGACGGAATATATATTTGATGTGTTTCGCAATGGCATGGTTACAATTGCAGTAGACAATCCATCGTAGTCATAACCGGTGATGTTGTTATGACAGAATCGATTCCATGATATACCGGCATTACCGAATATCTGTCTGAACGGATTAGAAAAGCGGTAAACTATGGACGTAGACCATGTTTCATCTACTATCGTGCGCTCTATCTCAGATCTTCTGAATGACAGGTAGTTGGTCATAACAATTCCTCTCGCGGCCCGTTGAGAATTATCTCTCATCCGGTTGTAATTCAGGTCAAAAGCCAGCCAGTTACGTCCCATCGGATAGGTTATATGCATCTGAGGCATGAAACTTATGTAGTTCCACCCTTGCGACAGCGAGTTGTCAAGACGATCACCAAGCCATTGGCGGTTATATGAGAGCGGGAGTGTCAGTTCCATGTACAGCTTCCGAAATGAATAGGATAGCTTCGGTTGAACACCCACATCCAACTTGCCAAACAGAAAATCATTTTGCGCCGAGTTCTTGTCTATTAATTGCATTCCGGATAATTCTGACCTGACATTTTCCAAATCGAAATCAGCGAACAGACCGGTATAAAGCCTAACCTTGTCTATCATCAGGCTATGTGACGAAAAGAGATGCGCCAATGCTGCGTCGGTGGTATAATTTTGAATTAGATTTGAATTTAAGGATGATTCATCTTTACTCCTATCAACCGATAAAGACTGCGGCCTGTGGTTCCACCCAGTAGTAAGATAGAATTCCCACGCACGTTTTCCACTTTTTCTGATCAGATTCAGGCGGTCGATGAGTTCAAGAGTTGGATTGTCGAGATGCTGATCTGCTGCAGTTACACCGGTTGTAAAGCTGCTTGATGTTGCGGCGTTTGCTATATCTCGGTTCCAGTTAGCTTTTATGTCAAGAGAATTTTTCAGATATTTATCATCTCCATTTCTATTTACTGTAAAGGCGCCTGATAATGAGTTGATATAGCCACATGACTTTATCTCCTGAAATATGCTGCGATAGTTGCCGGCAGTCGGTTCATACTGCTGCGATAGCGAAACTCCGCTTTTACGCAGTTGGTCATAGTAATAACCGATGTTGACATTCAATGTGGTGAGCGAATCAATTTTTACAATCTGATTTATACTGACGGCGTTTGACTTGTTATCGATATATCGCCTCGCTGCTATGCCTGGAGTGGGCGGCGATATGACTGATAGCGGAGCCTTATTGGTGAATCTCGTAAGATTGTCGTCGGTTTTTGACTGTAATTCGCTATTGACATCTATTCCGCTGTTATTTCCTTTATATGATGACAGGTTCTGCACTTTCCGGCCAAAATACATGGCTGTAAGTTCGGCTGCCCATAATGCCGGTTTATAACCGCCCCCACCCATAGCCGAAACCGTCCATGTGCCTTTAGCCGACGATTTTAGTTTGAGATTGATGGTTATATCCTCGGAAGATGTTATATCTTTAAGTGCTCTTATAGGCTGATGATTCTGATAGACCTGGACAGATGCCACATCATTGGCTGAAACATTATTTGTCGCTATGCCGTATCTTCCCTGCAGAAGGTCCATATCCTCCACATAGAAATTTTTTATCTCCTTGCCGTTGAAACTGATCCGTCCCGACTCACTGACTTCCAATCCCGGCATCTTTTTTATAACATCGCCGATAACACGGTCAGACTCATCCTTGAACGCCGCAACATTGTAATTTATAGTGTCGCCACGCTCGGTAACTTTATCGGCAACAACAATAACCTCCTTCAATTCCTTCCCGCCCTGAAGAGTGAGATCAATGCGCCTCGAAACGGCTGGGATAGCTTTCTTAAGAGTAGAATATCCCAGCATCGAGGCCCTGATTGTGATGCTGTCAGACTTTGCTGTAAAATCAAGTACATATTCTCCCGACTCATTAGCCATTGTATGCGCCACAATCTTGCCTCCATCCAACACTATAATCATGGCTTCGAGGGGTTGCCCTGATATGTCAGAGATTTTTCCATGTAATTTTACTTGCGCACAGACAATCTGCGCACAAGTAAAAAGCAGTATGGTGATTAAAACTTTGGATTGCAACTTCATAAAGATTTTGGCTATTCTAACTCAAGCTGAGTATATGGATGCTGACGTGAGGATATCACACGTCCGGTCTTTGCGTTTATCACTGATTGATCTGCCGCCTTGAAATAATTCTCGTTCAATGCCCTTTGGAGCTTCCAGACCTTATCGCGGGTTGAAAGCTTATACCGATTGCCCCTTGGGGCATATATCGGGAAATTACCGTTTTCAACTGCTACGGCCTCAAAAGAATATATGCCATCTTTGTCGGATACTTTCATGATCAGGCCGGGTAGTCCACCGAACTTCCATGGTCCATATTCAACCGGAATGTCGGGAGTAAACCACGCCGTGAAATCACGTCCACGCCAATGGCATGTAGCCTTGATGCACTCATAGCCGCACACACTGGCTGTTTCTGTTCCAATCTGCCAATTAAAAAGTGGCAGACTCTCGGTATAATATAGGTTTTCCGAATCAAGAGCCCTCGGCATAGTTGCCCATTCGGTCAAAATCCCATCTTTCGTAGTTATCTGTGAATACTGGTATTCTATCCAATAATCGGGTCGATGGCCTTGAATCCAACGTGCAGGTGGATAAGAAACATTCCTCCCGTGGGTATCGAACCATTGAGCCAGACTGTCTTCATTGACTTCGACAAAGAAACTACTGTAGTCAGTCATGTCTGGAGCAATTTTCAACTGCCCCTCGTCAATCCATGTAGACTTGTCTTTTATATCCTCAGGATTGAAAGCGTATCTGATGCGAATTTTCGCATCTGATACCTTTTCCCTTTCCCCGGTTGCCGACCTCACATAATTGGAGCGAGATATTTTTGCGTCAGAGTCTTTTCTCTGAGCAAAAATGCTCGTCGTTGATATTGATATATATATAAGAGTGACAATAAGTGCAACACATCTCATCATACGTAAGCGTGAGGTTGAACAACAACCTCCATATTTCCGCCATCGTAACCCATGTAGTTGCATGTTCCTGGAGATACAGAGCCGCCTCCACCATAATTTCCCTACTGTATGAGTAGGCTCGATTGCGGACAGAGCCTCATCATCGAGATTCCGTAAAGATATTTTTTTGAGTCTCATAGAAAGAACTATTTAGTTAATACTATGCCACAATTTAAATATTTAGAAATTTAATTCAGCTAACGAGTTCATGACAATAAAATTTATTCCACTGCAAATATAAACTAAATATTTTAGTTACACAACTAATTTATTTAGTTTTGACGATATGTAATTCTCACAGAGATTTTTTCACATCTTTATTATAATAAGGGAACGCTTTTTTGAAAATAAAAGTGTATATTTGTGCTAATTAAATTTAACACCGCATTTTTGTGATAAAATTGAGTACTCTGCTAAATATGAGAGTTAAAAAAAACATAGCGCTTATGCTCGTTCCGGGCATTTTAACCCTATCGGCCTGTTCCGGAAAAGATGCCGGACAAAACGATTCTGAAGTGATGGGGCAGCGCGACCTTGAGCTGACAGTAGAGGTCGATACCATAATTCTAAATACCGTGCCATTCAACAGCGATATAGTCAGCAACGGACGCGTAAAGGCGTCGGAGTTTGCCGATATCTATTTCCGCTCGCCCGAGCTTATCAGTGAGGTCATGGTTCATAACGGTCAGCGTGTAAGAAAGGGACAACCGCTTGCCCGTCTCGATATGTTTAAACTCAACGCCGAGAAGGCCCGGCAGGAGGCTACGGTCTCACAGGCTCGCCTTGATTTGCAGGATGTGCTTATCGGCCAAGGATATGATCCCGAAGACATGGCTGCGGTGCCGGCCGACGTTTTAAGTCTCGCACGCATCAGAAGCGGTCTCCAACAGGCTGAGGCCTCTTATAACTCAACTCTGCGCGACATCGAAGATGCCACCTTGACTGCGCCGTTTGACGGAGTTGTCGCCAATGTCAAGGGCACACGTCACACGATGGCATCGACGGGCGAACCGTTCTGCCGCGTAATCAATGACAACAGCATGAGCG
>CAMWNL010000203.1 GCA_947175585.1 uncultured Bacteroidales bacterium
GCTGAATACCACCTGATTGCCACCACGCGAGTGGATAGTGTTCATATTATGGATGAAGGCCTCCATCGCCTGATGGACGCGGCTGACAGTGCGGTTGACAGCATGCTGGCGTATGCGTTCTTCACCTTCAAGACCTTCGAGCGGCTTCTTGAGATAGTCGTCAAACTTGTAATCGTAGAGGTGAGAATAGTCAGCACCGGTGAGGGCTTCGAGATTTTTGACTTCCTCGATATAAGAAGAGCGGACATAGGGGGCGAGATAGAAGTCAAACGCCGGGATGGCCTGTCCGCCGTGCATTTCATTCTGAGCGGTTTCGAGCGATATGCAGCCGATGATGCTCGCGGTCTCAATGCGTTTGGCGGGACGAGACTCACCGTGTCCGGCGATGAAGCCATACTCAAGGATGCGGTCGAGAGGATGCTGAACGCAGGTGAGACTCTTGGTCGGGTAATAGTCTTTATCGTGGATGTGGATGTAGCCGTGGCGGACGGCTTCGCGCGCCTCGGGGGAAAGGAGGTAGTCGTCGACGAAAGGTTTGGTGGTCTCGCTGGCAAATTTCATCATCATGCCGGCCGGCGAGTCAGTGTTCATGTTGGCGTTTTCGCGAGTGACATCGGTGTTTTTCGCCTCGATAATTTCCTGAAACATGTCGCGAGTCTTGGCTCGACGGGCTATGCTGCGCTGATCGCGGTAAGCGATATAGCGTTTGGCGACCTCCTTGCGGGGAGAATTCATCAATTCGAGTTCGACGAGGTCTTGAATCTCCTCGACAGACATGCGCTCGTTGCCGTTGATGCCGATCCTGTCAGTGATTTTATGGATTAGAGCCTCGTCTTCGCCAAGCTCGGTCTGGAGCATCGCCTTGCGGATAGCAGCTTTGATTTTTTCTTCGTTATAGCCGACTATTCGGCCATCACGTTTGACAACTGTCTGGATCATGTCTGATATAAAATTATTAAAAAATTGAATGTGATAACAAAAACAGTGCCGACTGAAAATCGGCACTGCAAAGCTATGAATAATAATGTGAATTGCAAAATAATTGCGTCGAAGTTTTGTGTTAAAATTTACTTTTGGAAAACTTTTTAGGATGGTTGAAATTTTAGTTCGTTGAATATTAATTACTTGTGAAAAGTTTTGGAAAACTTTGACAGGATTACTCTGTAGATATGTTGTAATTTTCGGCGTTCCGGAAGTCGACGGGCTTGAATCCTGCTTGCCGCAAGTTGACGGGCTCATTGTAGTCGTTGAGGTAACGTCTTGGTAATTCGCGGTATTGCGAAGAGGTCAGATCATCAGACGGACGGACACGGGGAGAATCAATGCCGGCAATGGACATCATGGACGGGAAAACGGAGCGAGTCGACGAGACGTCGGCTGACGAATTAGCCACGGTATTGGCGAAAATATCGGGGAATGAATCGCGGTAAGAAGCGGAGAACCAAACGAGGAAGGGAACGTGGATCTGGGTGAATGTAGTGGTGGGAGAGGAATGAAGGAAACGTCCACGATCATCATCGAAAATATCCTCGCCGTGGTCAGAAGTGTAGATAAGGGCTGCAGGAACAGCGAGCGAATCGAGCGACGAAATCACCCGGTCAAGAACATAGTCGGTGTAGACGATCGAGTTGTCATAAGCGTTGAGGAGTTCCTGACGGTTTTCGGTCGAGGCCTCTGACGCGCGGTCAGGAGTAAAGACCCTGAAAGCATCGTTATAGCGCTCGTGGTAGTTGAAATGAGAGCCATAAGCGTGGAGAACCACAAAAATTTTGTCGGCCGGCGAGCGGTCGATAAAGTCAATGAGACGGTCGACCAGACGGTCGTCAAGAGCTGAGGGCTCGGAGTCACGGATAAATTCGGTGGTCTGAGCCTGATTGGCAAAAAAGTCGATGAAAGAGTGGTTGCGCTGCTGATTGGAGATGAATGCGGTGTTGAATCCGGCTTCGTTGAAGGCACTGCAGATGCCTTTGGTGTAGTAAATCGAGTCGCCGAAGTTTTCGGCAGTAAGGGGAGACAGGAGCATCGGGACGCTCTTGTAGGTGGTGTTGCACTCGGAAAGCGTTTTATCGAAGACAATAAGGCCGTCGCGAGTGGAAAGCCGAGGATTGGTCGGGCGGTCATAGCCGAAGAGCTGCCAGTTGTCGGCGCGCGAAGTTTCGCCGATGACTATAACGTAGACTTCGCGCATGTCGCGGTCGTGGGTGAGGACAGGCGAAAATGTGTAAGGCGCGGAAGTAGAGACGTAGTGGGTCGTGTCAATGGTGCGGTGGACGGCCTCAATCATGTTGGCGATGACGTTGACCGGGAATATGTTGCGGCGCACGGAGAAACGGGGCAGAGCGAGGCTGCTCACAATCAGAAGCATGATTCCGACGGAGAACAGCACGAAACCACAGCGGCGAATGAGACGAATGTCGGCGACCGAACAACAGCGTCGGCGGACAAGGCAAATCAGGCCGAGCGTCAGGGTGGGGAAATAGATTATCACAACCAGAATGAGAGCGAAAATCAGATTGCTAAGGAGTTCGGAAGCCTCTTTGGAGTTAGTGGTGGCGATGTTGAGAAACATATCAACGGCCATGATGGACTCGCCATAGAGGTGGAGCAATACAATCTGGAAACCGGCGAAGAATATCAACGGAATCGCAAACAGGACGGTGATGCCGACGGAGGTGGTGAGCGACGCCAGGAGCATGTAGACGCCAAGCGGAAGGATGATGTCGGTGAGCTTGGCGAGAAGGGGGTCTGACTCGGTGAAGGCAAGGGCGAGGTTGGGGATTATGAGAAGAAAGGGCATAATCCACGCCAAAGCGCCGGGGGTGAAGATTGCAGATAGCCTTTTGAGTGATTTCACTTGAAAAATGCGGTTACAGAGAGTAGCAAATGATTATGATGAGGGTAAGGACACCCACGACCTCCATGAGATTGATGCCGCCGCGCAAGGCCGGGAGCATGCAGAGGGGGGGACGTTGCGAACGGACTTTACCGGCTTTGAGGAGTGAGCGGTAGACGGCGTTGACGATGGCGTAGCATATCAGGCCGATGATTGTTCCGACAGCAGCGCCTACAATGAGGTCGCCGGGATAGTGGACGCCGAGATAGATGCGAGAGTAGCAGTTGATCAGTGCCCAGAGGATAATGAACAATGTGAAGCCACGCTGTCTGAGCATGACGGCGGCAAAAGCGGCGAGGCCGAAAGAGTTGGCGGCGTGACAGGAGGGAAAACCGTAAGGGCCGCCGCGGTAGCCGTTGACAATGTGGGTGAATTCTGAGAGGGGATTTGCGAGGTTTGATGGACGCAGACGTTCGAACACAGGGCGGATGACAGAAGCGCAGAGCTGGTCAGCGATGAAAATCGTAGCCGCTATGCCGACGAGGAGAAGGAGGATTTTGGCAAGCGGAAAGCGCCGAAGCATCACGATGAGGAGAGCAGCGTACATGGGAATCCAGATGAAGCGTCCGGAATAGAGGCTCATGAAGCTGTCGAAGAATTGATTATGGAAGCCGTTGAAAAACAGGAAAACGGAGGCGTCGAGTGACTGCATCATAAGTCGGAAAGGTTGTTATAAATTGTCTGGAGGATGGCTTTACAGCGCTCGGCGGCGCTGTCGGGTGATTGTCCCGAATATATCAGGGGGGTGTCGGCGTCGAGGTTGATGGCGACTGTGTCTGCGGAGGTGACGAAGGCGGCCATGCCCGGCTCGCTGAAGAAAGCGTAGTGAGGACGCGAGCTGTCAAAGAGGTCACGGCTGAATGTGAACTCTGATGCGTCGAGTGAGAGGGCTGAGAGGAGGGTTGAAGCTATCGCTGTCTGGTCAGCGACCGTAGGGATGACGGCCGGCTCGCGGTTGAGCGTACCACCTGTGATAATCAACGGGACGTGATGGCGGTCGAGCGGATTGTCAAGGTGCTCGGGATAGACGCCGTAGTGGTCGGGGGTGATGATGACTACAGATTTCTGCCATAACGGGGAGGCGCTGAGACTGTCGATGAAGGCAGTCACAGAGCGGTCAGCATAGGCAAAAGCGTTTTTGCGGTCACTGTCAGGGAAACGAGGGTCGCTGTAGGGGACAATGAAGGGTTCGTGGCTGCTTGAGGTCTGTATAACGCGGAGTCTGGGAGTTGTCGCAGCTGAATCGGCAACGATTTCAGACCACGCGCGGTCGAAGACAATGTGGTCGTGGGCGCCCCATTTGCTTGTGCGCTGACCGACGGGGAAGTCTTTGTCAGAAATGATATTGTCAAAGCCTGAGCTGATAAGATAGGCGAGCATGTTTGTGAAATTGGCATCGCCGCCGTAGTAATATGACATGTCATAGCCGGCCTGATCGCGGAGAGCGAGAGGGAGAGAAGGGGCGTGTTCGATTTTCTTTGCGAATTTCATCAGGCTTGTTGTCGGTTGAGCCGGGAAAGCGCTGAGGATTGCGGGAATGGCGCGGTCTGTGCGAGCTCCTGATGCATAGAAATTAGAGAAGAGCAGGCCATGGTTAGCTATGGAGTCAAGTCCGGTAGCAATCGGTTCGCCGCCGAGGGAGGGGAGCAGATG
>CAMWNL010000204.1 GCA_947175585.1 uncultured Bacteroidales bacterium
GGTTATATCTACAAAGACGGCGTGATGCAAGACATCGCCGAGTATATCTCATCTGTAAATCCCGCTTACGGTGAATGGATCAAAGAGAATATGACCCACGAGGTCTTAGTGGACATCGATTACGAAACATGGGAGGAATTCTACGAAGAATATACGTTCACCGGCATGCCGGTCGCTACTCCCGACCTCAGCATCATCACTATCTGGAACAACACCCCCTGGGATATGATGACATTGGCTGAAAGCGTGATATTCGATTTCACTCAGACAACCGGCATCACCACTATCTCGGCCAATAATAAAAATCTCACTGTCGACAATGGCACTCTCATCATCCCGGCCGGCTTCGCTAATGTTGAGATCTTCAACCTCAGCGGTGCTTGTGTCAAGAGCGTAGACGGCGCTGAAGGCTCTGTTAATCTTGACCTCGGCAATGGTGTTTACGTAGCGAAGGGTACTCGCGTCGATGGCTCAACTTCTGTTATCAAGATTTCTAAATAATTGAATTATAACAAATAATTTCAACCGACTTCACGGCATGAAGTCTCCACCGGAGGCCATGCCGTGATTTTCGGTGCTTAAAGGTTTCATTATCAACTCTGCTTATGAAAAAGTTTCTGACTATCGCAGCGGTCATGCTCGCCGCCTTGGTTATGTCGCCGGCTATTTCGGCTCAGTTACCCAACATCAACGTTAAAGACACCAAAGGCAACACTGTCAACGTAGCCAAGCTCAATAACGGTGGAAAACCGATGATCATCAGCTTCTTTGCCACATGGTGCAAACCCTGTCTCCGCGAACTGCATGCAATTGCCGACCTCTACCCCGACTGGAAAGACGAGACCGGTGTCAAAATGTATATCGTTTCTATCGACGACGCTCAGAACACCTCGAAAGTGAAGCCCCTCGTTGACGCCGAAGGTTGGGAGTACGAAGTTCTCCTCGACGCCAACAGCGACTTTTTCCGCGCTATGGGCCTCCAGTCCGTGCCCCACGTTATGGTCATTGACGGAAACGGAAAAGTTGTCTACACTCACTCAGGCTACACTGACGGCTCGGAAAACCAACTTATTGAAATCGTACGTAAACTCAACGCTAAGAAAAAATAACAGATGAAACGATCTGCTTTATCAACAGTTTTTGTCGGCGCCGCCCTGTTTGCGTCTGCGTTTACCGTCGGAGGCGATAATGGAGTTGCATTCCACGGCAGCGTGCAGGCTGACGTGCTTTTTCCACAGGAAGACGAAGCGATAGGCACAGGTGAATACGACCATAAAATCCTCTTCAACACCTATGCCGACATGAACATGATGAGCAAATATGTCGATGCCGGTGTCAGAGTCGAGTTCATGAAATGGCCTTTGCCGGGCTATGAACCCGATTTTGCAGGTTGGGGCGTCCCTCACATCTATGCAAAAGGCCGATATAAAGGCTTTGAACTGACCGGCGGTGATTTCTACGAGCAGTTCGGCTCAGGATTCATACTCCGCACATATCAGGAGCGTTCGCTCGGCATTGACAACTCCATAAGGGGCGGACGACTGAAAGTGTCAGCGATTAATGGCGTAAGGCTTACGGCTCTCGGCGGTGTGCAGCGGCGCTACTGGGACTGGGACAAAAATTCCCAGATTTATGGCGGCGATGCCGAGTTCGTGCTTCAGGACCTATTCAAGCGCCTGGCAGAGCGTAATGTCAGCTGGACCTTCGGAGCTTCATACGTTTTGAAGCACGAAGACGATCAGATCATTATGGTGCCGGGCCATAACCAACGTCTTAATCTGCCCAAATCTGTCGACGCCTTTGACTTGCGATCAGAGTTTCAGAAAAACGGCTTTGACGTGCTTGGCGAGTTTGCCTGGAAAGGCCAGGACCCGTCTTTTGACAATAACTATACCTATGGCAAGGGAACTGCGGCTCTGCTTAGCGGATCGTATTCGCGCAGCGGCTTGAGCACGCTTGTTCAGGTGAAACGCAGCGAAAACATGTCTTTCCGCAGCCAGCGCTCCATGAGCGGCACATCGGCATTCCTCAATAATATGCCGGTCTTCTCATATCTTCACACTTACGCCCTGGCGGCACTCTATCCTTACGCCACTCAGGCTGCTCCCGGCGAATGGGCTTTTCAGGGCCAGTTCGCATATAATTTCAAGCGCAAGACAGCGCTTGGCGGCAAATACGGCACCAAGGTTAAAGTCAATCTCAGCTACATTCGCGGCCTCACCGACAACCCCGGCAATTTCGGCGAGATGGGTTCAAACGGTCCTGCTATCAAATTCTTTGACATGGGCATGAGCTACTACCATGATTTCAACATCCAGATTGACAAGCGTTGGAGTCGGTCAGTAAGCCAGATATTCATGTACATGAACCAGATGTATGACAAAATCCTTGAAGGCCACCCGGAAGACGGCAAAGTCAAATCTAACATCTTCGTCCTTGACACAAAGTGGCGCATCGACAACCGTTACACCCTCCGCAACGAGCTGCAGTATCTCCATACGGCTCAGGATCAGAAGGATTGGGTCTACGGTCTGCTCGAACTCTCGGTTGCCCCTCATCTGATGGTGACAGCCGCCGATATGTGGAACTGCGGCGACACCGGCACTCATTACTACAACTTCGGAGTTGCCGGCAATTTCAAAGCCAACCGTCTTGCCGTAAGCTACGGCCGCACACGTGCGGGATTCAACTGCTCGGGCGGTGTATGCCGTTATGTTCCCGCGACCCGTGGTTTCCAAGTATCATATAATTACACCTTCTAACCTATCAGCCTGACAACTTATGAAAATCAAGTCTCTATATATAGCCGCCTCACTGAGCGTCATTCTCTCGTCCTGCAATAACATTGCCGAAGATGACCGCTACATAGATGTAGAGGCGACAAAAGCCGAACGCACAGTCCTTCTCGAAGACTTCACCGGTCAGAACTGCGTCAACTGCCCGGCCGCCCACCGCACTATCGAGGCTCTCGAAGAGCAGTATGGCAGTCACTTCATAGCCGTCAGTATTCACGCCGGACACTTCGGCATACCGGCCACCAATACTCGCTATACAGGTCTCATGCAGGAAGAAGGTCAGGCCTATAACGACCGTTACGGTGTCGAGGACTACCCACAAGGCGTTGTCGATGGCAAACTGCCCGTCCTTAATGCCGATCAGTGGGCATCGGCCGTCTATGAAGAGATTTCCAGAACCACGCCCCTGACTATCAATCTTGCAGCAGAACTCAACAGCGACAATATGATTGACATAAACTGTTCGCTCAACTCTACCGAACAGCTTGACGGCAATCTTGTCGTGTGGGTTATCGAATCCTCGATCGTGGCCCGTCAGGAAGATGCGACAGGCCGCATACCCGACTATGTCCACAACAATGTGTTCCGCGCATGTGTCAACGGTCTTGACGGCGACAAAGTCTCACTCGCTGAAGGCAGGGCTTTAAACGAAACTTATTCAATTGCCCTGAAAGACACGGCGACCGAGAAGTGGTCACCCGATAATCTTGCGATAGTGGCGTTTGTCACTAACAAATCGGGCGTCATTCAGGCAGCTAAAACTAATGTCAAAATCAATAATTAAAGACAATAATCTATGAAGAAATTTTTACTCTTACTCGCCGGAGTGTCAGCTTATATGAGCGCTGACGCTATCGAACTTACTTTTTGGATGGGCAATCAACAGATTACCCCTGACCAGACCGTAAAATTCACTGACATCGACATCGTCAACTATGATGAGGACGGCTATAAAGAAGTGAAGATGGATCCCAAACTGTCCATTTCATCTAACATTTTTTCTTCTGACGTCAAAATCACAGCTACCTGCACCAGCGGCCAGAGCATCCAGATGTGTGCCGGCGGCCTCTGCCGCGGTGGCGTAACCGTGACAAAGGAAGGCGTGACAGTGCGCCCCAATCAGAAACTCGATCTCGGCTTTGACTATGCCGGCGAATTTGACCTCGACGAGACTATCCCGACAGTCGTAACCGTCATCGAGGCCGAGGATGTCCAGGAAAGCGACAGCAAAGTACAGTTTATTATCGAAATGGGTGAGGCCGGCGCGTCAGTTTCGACAATCGAGGTTAACGATGACTTCAAAGCCGTTGAAGGTGGTGTAGCCTACTCTGCCGATAATGACTGCACCCTGACAATCACAACCATGAGTGGCGTCAATGTTTACACCGCCAACGTTTCGGGCGAAGGCTTCATCAGCCTTGACAAAGGTCTCTATGTCTATACCTTCGGCTCTCGCTCGGGCAAAATCTACATCAAGTAATCAATTCTCTAAATTTATAATAATATGAAAAAGTTATTTTTGACACTTGCCGCTGCAATGGTCGGCATGTCAGCTGTAGCTGCCTCTCCCTTCTCTGTCGAGAACAGCACAAAACTTATCCCCGGCGGACGCGCTGATTTTCGTTCGGTTGAAATCACCGGTCCGGTAACCAACGACTTCAAAGTCGCTTCTCGCAGCGAATCGGCTGACGAAGTGAACTACTCTCTCGCCGGCGAGCCATACACAGGTCTGTTATACCCAT
>CAMWNL010000205.1 GCA_947175585.1 uncultured Bacteroidales bacterium
CTGTCAGGCAATTCGCCATAGAAGCTCATGCCGGGCTGGAGAGCAGCCATATCCTTCATTCGACGCATATACTCGTTTTGGGTAATTACGATAGGCTGTGACTTGTCAGACAATGCTTCAAATGACACAAGGAACTGAGCCTTATCTACTTCAGGAGTCTGTGATTTGAATACAGTTGTAAGAATGTTGCGCTGCAAAGCGGAGAGGTCTACGTCCTTGCGGCCATCCTTGCGGATAAGATTGTCGATGACGTCAGAGTCAACGCGGACGAATGTTGTCTTGTCGAGCTTGCTTTCGAGCATACCTACGAAATGGCTGTCAAGCTGCCCGTCCATAAGCAGAACATCGTAGCCACGGTCGGTAGCCGCTTTGATATAATTAAACTGAGCGACAGGATCGGTAGTGTAGAGATAGACGATATTGCCGTCTTTGTCAGTCTGAGCGGCTTCAACAAGAGTCTTGTATTCATCGAGAGTGAAGTAACGGCCTTCGGTATCCTTAAGGAGGACAAACTTCATTGCAGCGTCGCGGAACTTGTCGTCGGTGAGCATGCCGTATTCGATGAAGATCTTGATATCGTCCCATTTCTTTTCAAACTCTGCACGGTCTGCCTTGAAGATGTCTTCAAGACGTGAAGCTACTTTTTTGGTGATATAGGTTGAAATCTTCTTAACCGCTGTATCGCTCTGAAGGTAGCTACGCGAAACGTTAAGAGGGATATCAGGCGAATCTATCACACCCTGAAGGAGCATCATAAATTCAGGAACAACGCCTTCTACAGAATCGGTCACGAATACCTGATTGCTATAGAGCTGAATACGGTTCTTGGTGATTTCGAAGTTATTTTTAATCTTCGGGAAGAACAGGATACCGGTCAATGTGAAGGGATAGTCAACGTTGAGGTGAATCCAGAACAACGGATCTTCCTGACCGGGATATAGTTCGTGGTAGAAATCAAGATAATCTTTATCAGTAAGTTCAGACGGCTTCTTGGTCCACTGAGGCTCGGTGTTATTAACCACATTGTCGCGGTCGGTATCAACCATCTTACCGTCTTTCCACTCCTGTTGCTTGCCGGAAATAACGGGGACGGGGAGGAAACGGCAATATTTCTTCAACAAGGTGTCGATACGGGCTTGTTCGAGGAACTCCTTGTTGTCATCGTCAATATAGAGAACGATATCAGTGCCACGGGTGGTTCGGTCGCCTTTTGACATCTCATACTCGGGAGAGCCGTCACATTCCCAACGTACGGGCTCGGCACCTTCTTTATAAGAAAGAGAATTAATAACCACTTTCTTTGCAACCATAAATGCTGAGTAGAAGCCGAGGCCGAAGTGACCGATGATAGCGTTGGCGTTATCTTTATACTTGGCGAGGAACTCTTCAGCTCCGGAGAAGGCAATCTGGTTGATGTATTTGTCGATATCCTCAGATGTCATACCGATGCCGTGATCGCTCACGGTCAGTGTACCGGCCTCTTTATCAATGGTGACCTTTACGTTAAGTTCGCCAAGTTCGCCCTTGAATTCACCGAAAGAGGCGAGAGTGCGCATCTTCTGGCTTGCGTCAACTGCGTTAGAAACGAGTTCACGCAAAAATATTTCGTGATCACTGTAGAGAAACTTTTTGATGACGGGGAAAATGTTCTCGGTTGTAACCCCGATTGTGCCTTTCTGCATATCTATTTTATAAGTTAGTTATTACAATAATTCGTTTACAAAATACATTGCAAAAATGATGCCAAAGTCATTTTTGTTCTTCTTCAGTAATAACGAAAACTCAGTTGTGAAAGTTTAACTCCCCGTTCCCCACTATTTGTCTGCTTGGCGGAAAAATAAGACACCTCATCAACGTGAGAAATCTCACACCGATGAGGTGCTTAAAGTGAGTAGCGCTCGTTATGCGACTAATTATCAGTTGAGACGAGCGGCTCCAGCTCTTCGTGTCTCTCGCGATTGATCGAGACGTTCACGAATCTGTTTGTCCATCATCTTGTTGACAATTAGTTTAGCGATGAACCATACGACGAGAGTGATGATTGCTACCGTAAAATTGGCTATAAATAACATCAGCACAGCCAATGGCCACATCCACTTGACAATTTTTTTCACTTTCTCTTTACTGTTGACAAAAGCGACTTCGTCAGATGAGATTGGTGTAGACATTGCATTGTTTTCACCAAGACCATCCATGATGAAATAGTGCTTCTCATTGTTATATGTATAATATACAAACCAGAAAGGAGCGAGAACATAGCGTCCGCTGTGCTTTAAATCGTAGCTGTTGCTTGCTCTGAAATCTTTGATTTCTTCACCAGATAACTGCTGACGGGCATTTTCTGCAGCCATTTCGTTAACAAGGCCGTCGCCGTACTTATTCCATACGAGGTCGCTGTCAGTATCAAGAGCCATAGTCATCGGGGAGTCTCCCTTGTCTATACCGAGTAAGCCGGGATCATACTCTTTTGATGCCATTGTGTTGTATGGGAACTGGGCGCTGAACGTGCGTAGTTCGTCAGGTATGTCTTTCCCTTCATAGGCAAGACATAGAAACGCAAAATTTCCCTGTGATGTGCCGGTATGAGGCGCCCATTTTTTGACTGTCTTGTTTTTCACCTTGGTGCCGTCTGAAGAAGCACGCACCTCATTGGTTTCGTAAGCGACCTTACAAGACCATGATGACTGATAGCGTCCTTCGTAAAGAAACATCGGCAGATAAGCTTTGATTACATTTCCGGGGTTGATGGCCTCGAAGATGTCGGTCGGGACATAATCAGCTTCGACGAGATTGTTGATCAGAGATTGCTCAAAGTCCTTTTCATTGGTGCGGAAGACGATAAGGCGTTCGGGAACAGGAACTTTTTTGGCGGTAATCAGAGGATTGAAAGCGCGGTTGTGGCAGTAAGGACATTCGACTTCAGCCTGAAACGGACTGAATGATGTGATTACCTGTTTACAACTCGGACAAACGACTTGTTGTAGTTCTAAGGTTTCGGCCATAAGAATTAGTTTTTTGAGATGAATTATTGTGTTTAGATCACGTCATGATAATTAGTTCGACAATCTGCAACGTCTGATAATCGCATTGCGGTCAGCAAGCACATTTGAGACACGCCGCGCTTTCTTTTCTATCTGATTGACATCTTCATCCTCGATTGCCAGACATAGCATCTCTACGGCATTGCGTAGCGCGAGTTCCGCCTCTTCGGCCTCCGGGAATGTCTCGATTGACGCGTTGTTAATGTCTTCATAGCATTGTTCGACCTTTTTGCGTAGAGTGATGTCTTGAATATCCCTCATGTGCAATCTGATTTTTTCAGCTAAAGACTTAATGGCGACTGATTCTGACCGCTGTTTTTCAATTGATGCCTGAGTGGCATTATTGGCGACCGCTGAAGAGAACTGGATAACAAGGAAGATGACCAATAGAATAGATTGAATGACGAGCGGCCATACGTATGACTCATGGTTCAGTAGTAGATAGCTAATGCTTGCCAAGAATTTATTGGTAAGTACGACATCCATACGCCCCGGCTGGATTAGTATAAAAATAATGCCAACGACTAACTCTACAAAAAAGTAGACCGTCGCATTGAAATACATGGTGTACTCGAGTACGGCGAGACCTTTCTTTGAACTATAGAATAGAGGTGTGGAGAGTAATAATAGATATGCAACGGTTATGAAAGCGTAGGAGAGCCAGTCAACACTTGATCGCTCTGGGTCGCCAATGACGAAGAACAAGACATTGAAGAGTAACAGAAACAGTAGCGAAATGATGATTCTAAATACTTTATTTTTCATGATTGTATATTTTTGATTATAGACGGTTCATAATTTCAGCAACTTTCGCATCATAAATCTCTTGAGAGATAAGTCCGGCATCGAGCATTTTCTTCATTTTAGTGAGAGTTTCCATCGGATCTGCTTGTTGAGGCGCGTTATTAAATGTCATTTGATTATGGTTCTGAGAGAACGCTGATTGCGCTAAAGCTCCAAAGGCTCCTCCGGCAGCCATTCCCATTCCGATGCCTGCTCCAGTGTTTGCAATACTGCCTGACCCAGGATTTACAGCGACGTCTTTAAGTAATTCCTGTTGAACGGCTTTGTCGTAACTTCCTGTATGAGCTGTGGCTATGAGACGATCGAGATATTTCTTGCGTTCGTCAGTTTCGTCAATAGTGAGATTGTAGAATGAAAAGTTCATCAACTCAAGTCCGTAATCTAAGAACAATTCCTCAAAGCGTGGGTTAAGCTCTCTTGAGAAATCTTTTAACTGACTTGATATGGCGTTGATTGATCTTTGAAGTGATCGTTCTTCGAGTGTCTTCCCGACAACATCTGATATTTCCTGTGAAATCTGTGCTCGAAAAAGCATGCTCAGATCAGACGTCGTGTAGGCTGATTTATCACCCATAAGGCGCATGAATGTGCGTTTGGCGGCTTCATCGTCTTCATTAATATTAAATCTCACACGAAATTCACCGGCACCTCTGATTAGTGTAGGCACACCGATTACGCCTCCAC
>CAMWNL010000206.1 GCA_947175585.1 uncultured Bacteroidales bacterium
ATGATTGAGGTGCCCCGCGCTGCCCTCACAGCAAACGAAATCGCTGAGGTAGCTGAGTTCTTCTCATTCGGTACCAACGACCTCACCCAGATGACCTTCGGTTTCTCTCGTGATGATGCACCCAAATTCTTGAAATTCTACAAGGAGCACGGCGTGATCAAGGTAGATCCGTTCGAGGTACTCGATCAGACAGGTGTGGGACAGCTTGTAGAGATGGGTGTTAAGAAAGGTCGTGCAACACGTCCTGACCTGAAGGTAGGTATCTGTGGCGAGCACGGAGGCGAACCCAGCTCAGTTAAATTCTGTGCCAAACTCGGCATGAACTACGTAAGCTGCTCACCCTTCCGCGTGCCCATCGCCCGCGTAGCTGCGGCGCAGGCTGCAATAGAGGACTAAGAGATATAGTCTGATAACTTTTAAGTTAGGTCGTAACGTTCTGTTAAATCAGAGGTTACGGCCTAATTTACTCTTAAACCAATTGCTCACTTTGAGTCAGAAATCGAGCAGAATGAACGCAAATGTTTAGAAAATGTTTAGAGTTTTTTGACCCCATGTTTAGAGCATGTTTAGAGTAATGTTTAGAGTAAAATTCAGGTTGTAAACTTCTGATTGATAATAAAAAAATTCCAAGTGAATTAAATATTAATCAATCATCAAACAAGAAGTATGGCAACCTTCAGACCATGTGTTCAAAAGCAACGCGCAGACGGTTTCTACCCTGTCTATATCAGGGTTACACATGACAGGCACACCGCCTTCATGAAGACTACCAAAGTAGTTGAAAAAAAATCCGTCACGAAAAACAACGAGATTCGTGATAACGTAGTCCTAAAATATTGCACGGAGATGATTTCCTATTTCAATCAGCGCCTCAATATGCAGGATATTTCCAAGTGGAGTGTCAAAGAAGTTGTATCATTCCTTTCTACAGAGGAATCTGATGCCAGTTTCAGTGACTATGCAAAACTTCATATTTCCAGAATGGTGAATGGCGGCCACGAGAGAAATGCAAAAAACTATAAGCTCGCCGTCGCTCATCTTGAACGATTTATGGGGACTACACAAATCATGTTCTCGTATCTGACTACTGCAGTGGTTCAGCGGTGGATAAATTCTCTCATGCAAAAGCGAAGAGCGAAAGAGATGTATCCCGTCTGTATAAGACAGATATATAAGGCCGCTCTCGTGGAACTAAACGATGATGAAAGAGGAATCTGTCGGATTAAATTTAATCCGTGGTTAAAAATACAGATACCCAAGAGTGACAAAACGGACCAGATTGCCATTAGTGCGGAGGACTGCAGGGAGTTTTTCAACCGCCCTCTCCCCCAGACAAAGATGCTGTCGTCTCTTCCTGAATTGGGTAGAGATGTAGCCAAATTGGTACTTTGTCTCGGAGGTATGAACACTGTTGATCTTTTCTATCTGAAAAAAACTGATTACCGAAATGGTATCATTTCATATAAACGCGCGAAAACACGTCATAGTAGAACAGATGAAGCATATATCGAAATGCGCGTAGAGCCATTCATCCTCCCTGTGTTTGAAAAGTATCTTGCAGAGGATAATGACGAGTTCCTGTTCAACTTCCACAATCGTTATTGCGATTCAGATAGTTTCAGTGCTAATGTCAACAACGGCATTAAGAAAATATGTAAGGACATGGGCATGGAAAAAGAGAATTACTACTGTGTCTATACATTTCGTCACACATGGGGTACGATCGCACAGAATGACTGTGGAGCAACCCTTGCGGATGTAGCCTTTGGAATGAATCACAGCCATGGATTTAGAATTACACGAGGCTATGTTAAACTGGATTTCACTCCGGCATGGAATCTGAACGCCAAAGTAATCGATTTCATATTTTTCAGCGATGAAAAAAGCAAACAAGGCATCGCCAGGGATCTTGAAGAGCCAAAAGATAAATTATTCCGTATATCCCCAAAAATGATGATATACGGAAGAGCATATTTCAAAGGCAAGGTTATCGGTGAAACAACAGATATAGGCTTCAATACCGTAGATGATGTCATAAAGAAACTTGTCGAACAGTTTCCCACCGACATTCCGACAGGATGTGCGGTTCAGTTCCGACTCACCAACTGCGATACACAGCGAGAGATTGTCTATGAAAGGACAAAAGGAAAAGGCTTTTAGCCATGTCTCCCCTCGAACACACCTAAAATAATTCTACATTAGGGAACGGACTCACCACCTAATCATTGAGCCGTGTCGGTCGAAAGGTCCGGCACGGCTTTCTGTCGTTATATTCGGCTGTTGACGATGCGCAGCTTCACGCTACGGTATAATCTTACGAGTGCCTTTATTGCAAGGAATATCAAGGTGAGGGAGAGCCAAGTGGCACCCTTCACAAGCCATTTGAGGATAAATCCAAAAATCATAATCAGGATGATGAATGGTGACAGTATGAGAAGTGTCACTCCATCAACGGGGAAATATATGCCGGTTCTAAACTTCATTGCCAATCAATTTTAAGGTGAGTTCTATACCTTAAAGATAATAAAAATTTCTGACATACGCAAGTATTAATCAGCTTACTTACAATAAAATAACCGATATATTCATAGTTTTGGAACACTGAAGCCATAGGTCGTTTGAACATCAGGTTATACCAACTGAATGTCTGAGAATATCGGGTTCGTACAACTATGATAAATCAGATACCGAAACCGATGGCTTCCGGTATGTAATGTTCCTAAATATTGGTACACTGGAACAATCGGATAGAACATCCAAGGATAATTTATCCGATAAACCGAGCTATTTCAGTCACTCAGACCGAGAACTTTGGAATTTTTCCTCCCAACATCACTGAAACATGGAGCAATAGACTTATTCATCCTTAGATATTTCAACCGTGCATCCGAAGTATCTCAGTCATCATATCCCATTTTCCGAGTCAATATATATCTGAGTAGTTCGGATATGATAACCCATCAACCGAAAGCGTCAGGTATTCATAGACCGATGTTTCAGGGGTTATCGATTAACAAATACGATAGTCTGAATAACCGAAGTGTCTGATGTTATCAGATGAAATATCCGAGCCACCGAAATCTCTTGGACGACAGAGCGTCATTAATCCGGAGCTTTCGGAAGAATTGTGTTGTGCATTTCTTTTGGAGAGCCGGTTACGCGGTAATTTCGTAGTGAAAATTGACTCCGGGAGACCTCGAACTGCGTTGCAGGTTTTGTCAAGCAAGTTGTGCCTTTGTCATTACAAAGGCGACTTGCCGACCGCAGAGCGTCGGGGCGGCAAAGCCGCTGTTTTGCTACGCAAAAGAGTAACCGGAAGTCTAAGGTACCCGATAATCCAGTAACAATGACCCAGAGAACCAAGTATTTCCAACTGAGGCTTACCGAAGAGGAATATGCCGACCTAAAGGAGAAATCCGCCTCACACGCATCTGTAAGCCAATATATCCGTGCTGCTGTCACGGAATATTCCAACATCAATGTAAAACAAAAGCTCCGGCTACTCAGTGAACTCGGTTGCTACTACCGAAAGTTCCAGAGCGATCTATCCCATATCGGTGGAAACCTCAATCAGTCGGTCAAGAGAGCCAATGAGCTTTCGGTTGCCGGACTGCTCCCACCATCCTATATATCCGAAGTCCTGATGCCTGAGATAACCCGGACTCTGGAGACATTGGATGCATTGAGACGGGAACTACATATCGTCACTAAATCGGCTACTAAGGTTTAAGCAACCAGATAGCCTATTGCTCCAATATCCGAATAACCGAGATACCCAAGACTTTACAAACCGAGTTATCGAGTAATCATGGTTATGCAAACTGATAAACCGAGATGGTTGGTGTCAAAGAGATTTGGGATGTTCGGTCATTCGTTACACAGAACCGTAGGATATTGGGACAATAGAGATTCAGAGCCATAGGATAAATAAACTCAGGATAAACAAACCAAGGATAAACCAACCGAGTATGATAGCAACCATATTACCGGGAAGCTCAAACTTCCATGCTGTCGGTTACAATGAGCGAAAAGTCTCAAAAGGCGTGGCCAGACTGGTAGAGATGCTGAACTTCGTGAACGTGGGAACATTCGGCACTCCTACCCCGGAAGAACTGACAAGTTATTTGATGGAGTACTCCTCCATGAGCAACCGTATAAAGAAGGCTCAGTTCCACGTAGCGATTTCTTGTAAAGGCCATGAAATGTCCGAGAAGGAACTGCTCGACTTCGCACACGAATATCTCAGGGAGATGGGATATATGCAGCCGGGGCAACCAATACTAATCTACTCTCATTACGACACAGACAATACTCATCTCCACATCGTAACCTCACGAATCGGACCTGACGGACGCAAGATAGATGACCACCACGAAAGAAGAAAGTCCCAAGCCGTGATTGATAAGATTCTCGGAACTGATCGAAAGAATAAGGTTAAGCAGGACTTTGAGGCCGCCAAGCAATACACCTTCAACTCATTCGCCCAGTTCAAGGCAATAATGACCTCGATGGGTTACGAAAC
>CAMWNL010000207.1 GCA_947175585.1 uncultured Bacteroidales bacterium
ATCTTATAGAGGGTGACAAATACCAAACTGTTAATGAATATCTCGTTAAAGTATATACCCGCAGGCCGGGCGATAGATATGACAGACTGATAGGCGTCAGCCGATTAGTCGCAAATTGATTGCCTATAACATCATTATGACAGAAACCAAAGAAGAAATAATGTTACAAATACAAGATACTTTAGTCAGCCTTGATCTGGCTGAACGATTTTTTTGTTGTGATCTCGCGAGTTGTCTTGGCGAATGTTGTATCGAAGGTGATGCAGGAGCCCCGATTACTGAAGAAGAACGCAAAAAACTCGAAGAACTGTTACCAATCGTGTGGGACGATCTTCTTCCTGCTGCTCAACGCGAAATTGAAGAGAACGGTGTGGCATATATAGATGAAGAGGGAGATCTCGTCACATCAATAATTGATGGCAAAAATTGTGTCTTTACCACCTATGGAGAAGGAGGCATGTGCCAGTGCGCAATCGAGAAAGCATGCCGTGCAGGTAAAACTGACTTCCTAAAGCCTATATCATGCCATCTTTATCCCGTCAGGCTCGCAGAATATCCGACATTTACAGCCGTAAATTTTCATCGGTGGAAAATATGCAAATGTGCTGAAATACTCGGGCGAAGCAAGGGCATAAGGCTCTATCGTTTTCTCGAAGGGCCTTTAGTCAGACGATTCGGAAGAGAATGGTATGATGAACTTGTGGAAGCCTGTGATGCCTATCTCGAACAGTACGGAGATTCCAACGATTAAAGATATGGCGACTGATGCGATTAAGCCCTTCGAGAATCTGCGACATCAGCAAGTTACTCGATATATAACACCCTTACGGGAAGGCGGTTCACTGCCGGCTCTTGCGGATGCCGACGATGGGTTCAAATACGTGTTAAAATTCCGTGGCGCCGGACATGGCACGAAATCTCTGGTTGCCGAAATGATTGGTGGTGAAATAGCTCGTGCTCTTGGTTTAAAAGGTCCTGAACTCGTATTTCTTGACGTAGATGAAGATTTCGGACGAACTGAGGCCGACGAAGAGATACAGGATCTGCTCAAGGCAAGGCAGGGCCTCAACCTCGGATTACATTTTCTTAACGGAGCTCTCACTTTTGACCCCGTAGTTAATAATGTGGATGAATTTGAGGCATCCATGGTGGTGTGGCTCGATGCTTTTCTTACAAACGTCGACCGCACTGTCAGGAACACAAACATGCTGATATGGAATAAAGAACTCTGGTTGATCGATCACGGCGCCACACTCTATTTCCATCATTCATGGAAAGGATGGGAAAAGGCAATGCTATCGCCTTTCCCTTACATAAAAGACCACTCTCTGCTTAAATTTGCATCAAAACTCGATGATGCAGACATTGAAGCTCATCGCCGTATCTCACCTGAAACCATAGACAATATCATAGACGCCATTCCTGATGAATGGCTCATACACGATGGAAGCCCCGAAACGCCGGATGATATACGACAGGTATATAAGGAGTTCTTACATGGTCGGCTGGCCAATAGTCAAATCTTCATAAACGAAGCAAAAAATGCACGACAAGCACTTATATGAATATGCCGTGGTTCGCTACGTGCCTCGCATTGAACGTGAAGAATTTATCAACGTAGGCCTCATAATGATGTGTAAGCGCAAACGTTGGATAAAAATAGCCATCGAGCCGGACTTCAAAAAAATTAATGCGATGGGAGCCTGCCATAGCGAAGATGACATTGCCAATCAATTGTCAGGCCTGAAACTTGTTGCAGAAGGAAATCGCAGCGGAGGGAAAATCGCAGAACTTGACGTCACCGAACGATTCCGTTGGCTCTCTGCCGTAAGAAGTGCATGCATACAGACTTCACGACCCCACCCGGGCATCTGTGATAATCTCGACGAGACTTTTGATTATCTTGTAAACGAACTTGTCAGATAAATGGCTCGTCATAACGAAACCGGTCGCTGGGGAGAGGATATTGCTGCTGAATATCTCGCTGCCAATGGCTACGCGATAGCCGACCGAAACTGGCGGTGCGGCCACTACGAAATTGACATCGTCGCATATAAAGGGTCGCGTATAATCTTCGTAGAAGTTAAGACACGCAGCGATAATGATGAGGATCCTCTTGAGGCTGTTGATAAAGATAAGACCTCAAGACTCATTCGCGCCGCCGTGGTCTATATAAATACTTATGAAATAGATCACGATATTCAATTTGATTTGATCGCAATTAACGGCACATCGTCAGACTACACCATCGAACATATTCCTGATGCATTCATCCCACCTCTTAAAACCTATTGAAACTCTATTCATGCGAATGATGTAAATGTATATGAGCCTCATAGAATTTTCGACGTGTGACTAACATAACTATACCAAAAGATATCAACGTCACGATTACAAGCGGCAAAAAGAAGTTGAATCCATTACACATCTCTACAGTGAGAAACAGTGCCATCAGAGGTGCGCGTATTACGCCTGACATAACTCCGGCCATACCTATATACGCAAAAATCTGAGGTGGTAATTGCAGTTCGAAAAGCGAATTGGCAACCAATGCAAAGAACAGTCCGGCCACAGCGCCGGCAAATAATGTAGGGGCAAAGTCGCCGGCAACACCGCCGCCACTGTTTGAGGCCGAACATGCAAAACACTTAGCCAACAATACGCCCCCTAACACCAGAGGCAGTTCCAAATCACCAAGTGAGAAATTATGGATCCGCGATTCTGCAAACGGCGAATACCAGTCCATATTTATAATCTTTCCGATCACATCGTAACCTTCGCTGAAAAGGCTTGGGAATAAAAATATCGTTAACGCAAGCACGAGACCGGAAACTATATTCATTTTCCACGGATTTTTCATTGATTCATAGAACTTGCGCATATATTTCATCACGACAGAATAGTAAACCGAATATAATCCGCAGAATACTCCCAATGCCACCGTCCACAATAGTATCAAAGGTTCAAAATTCACATTATTAGTCCAGGCGATGTCAATCGTAAAACCTGACAGAGCATAAGCTGTCATTGCAGCGGTGATACATGCTGCAAGCAACGCTATGACTGACACTGTCGTAAATGACATTCCAAGAACCTCAAGAGCGAATAGCGCACCACCGATCGGAGCTTTAAATATGCCGGCAATACCGGCTCCGGCTCCACAACCTATCAACAGATACAACGTCTGAGGTGATACACCGCAAATTCTCCCGACATTACTGCCTATCGCTGCTCCGGTATAAGCGATAGGTCCTTCCGACCCGGCTGATCCACCAAAGCCTAAAGTCAGCGAACTCGCCACAATCGGCGCAAAAATCAGTTTCGGACTCAATATATATCTTCTTTCGGCAAGGTCATTTACAAGTTTATCGACTCCATGTGAGATTCTATCATGAATTACATATCTTTGATAGATACCTGTCAGCACTATTCCAGCCACCGGAAGCCACATCCATATCCAGATAGGATGCCCGCCTTCAGTCAGCGGATTAACCCATGAAACTATATACCCTATTATGGTTTTCAATAATGCCGCTCCGGCTCCTGTTATCAGACCAATTATAATCGCAAGGACGATCAATCTTATCCGATCAGATGCACCGGGCATAAAACGAAGGCGCGCATCAGTTGCGACACGTGCATCATCAGTTGTCATCTTTGCTTTAAATAGTGATGAAATTCTCATTCCGGATAGTTGTTTTACTTTATCATTGAAAACACTTCTAATCCAATCATTGTTGACTCTTGATCAGATTTTACTCATTTATTTGTACCTTTGCATAAAATTAAATCATTATGGCAAACAATCAAAAGACCAATGCTGTAAGACTGTTGGAAAAAGCTAAGATCGCCTTTGAGACAGTGCCCTACGAAGTCGATGAAAATAATCTTGCAGCCACTCACGTCGCCGAACAACTTGGCGAAGACATAAAACAGGTGTTTAAGACGCTTGTACTTCATGGCGAACGTACAGGTCATTTTGTCTGTGTGATTCCCGGCGATAGAGAAGTAGATTTGAAGAAAGCGGCCAAAGCCGTGGGAGCTAAAAAAGCCGAGATGCTCGCTATGAAAGATTTGCTACCTACAACGGGCTATATCAGAGGTGGATGCTCACCGATAGGCATGAAGAAACCTTTCCCGACATTTTTTGACGAATCAGCCCTAAATTTTGATTTCATCTATGTCAGTGCAGGTGTCCGTGGCATGCAGATAAAGATTAATCCCACTGATTTAATAGAGTACGTTGGAGCTTCGACAGCCGACCTCACCAAATAAATTATGTAATCGCATGAATACTTTCGGAAAAATATTTCGACTCACAACCTTCGGCGAAAGCCACGGGGCTGCAATAGGCGGAGTTGTTGACGGCATGCCTTCCAACATCGAAATAAATCTTGACGAAGTCCAGCGTCAGCTCGACCGCCGGCGTCCCGGGCCTGTCTCTTATACACCTCAGACGCTGC
>CAMWNL010000208.1 GCA_947175585.1 uncultured Bacteroidales bacterium
ACATCAGCATCGTCGATCTGCCGATGACTGCTGTCGGATAGCCTAAGTTAAGAGCCGTAAACGGCACCTGAAGAATATGGTTGGCCATATCGCCGAGTGCGCCCGATCCGAAGTCCCACCATCCGCGGAAATTCCACGGTGTGTAAGCCGCATTGTAGGGACGGAACTTAGCCGGACCTATAAACGCGTCCCAGTTCAAAGTCTTGGGCACCTTCATGGCTTCTTTTGGAGCCGGCATGCCCTGCGGCCAGATCGGACGGTTGGTGAACGACTCGATGCGCTTCACCTCGCCGAGTTCGCCGTTGCGGATGATATTGATAGCTTTGCGTGAACCTGCGCTCGACGCTCCCTGATTACCCATCTGTGTCGCAACTTTATGCTTCTTGGCCAGATTTGTGAGCAGACGTGACTCGTAGGGATATAGAGTCAGCGGCTTCTCTACATAGACGTGCTTGCCTGCAACGATAGCGTCGGCCGCGATGATGGCGTGAGTGTGGTCAGCGGTTGCAACCATCACTGCATCGGCGTCCTTAAGCATATCGTCATACATGCGGCGATAGTCGCTGTACTGCTTGGCATTAGGATATTTGTCGAATATATGCTTGGCATATTTCCAGTCGCAGTCACAGAGTCCGATGATATTTTCGGTCTCCATCGCGGCGAGGTCAGCCGCTCCGCGACCGCCGATGCCGACACCGAGTATGTTCAGCTTATCGCTCGGAGCCGTGTAACCGGCGCTTTTACCCAGCACAGATGCAGGCACAATAGTCGGCGCAACCATCATTCCGGCCAAAGCGATACCGCTTTTCTTTAGAAAATCTCTTCTTGAAAGATCTGACATATTATTGATAATTAATTGGTTTATATAGCTAAAAGTACTTTTCTGAATTTATCATACCAAAGGCATCTCAGGGAGAGTCCAACCGTCGCGATATACGGGTCTGATCAGACGCTCGGCGTAGAGATTGGCGTCGACAGGCTCAGTATATGTGCGGTCGAATGTCGGATGACCGTCATGGATCTGGAACTTATCCTCGATGACATTAGAGATTGTCGCGTCAGCCGGAATATTGGTGAAACGCATGTTCTCACCATCCCAGTCGAGCCATTGATTGAGACCCTGCAGACGCACGGCAGCCACACCCATGGTAATCATTTCATTGAGCGGACCGGCATACATAAAGTCTGATTCACAAGCCACACGGTTCTCCGGGCTCTCCTTGCATGCGCGTATCCAGTCCTGCTGGTGATTGTCATTCATGACCTCGCGGCAGATCTGAGGCACTTCAGGGTTGCGTCCGGAGCATAGTATGGGCGCAGTGCCGCTGTTGCCTACCACCATAGTGTCTTTAGTGCCATAAAGCACTGACACACCATTTGGGTCAAACTTCATGCCCTTTGGCATATCGTCAGGCAGATTCGGCATCAGACCGCCGTCATACCATGTCAGCTCTACCGGAGGCAGCGCAAGTTTGGGCAGATTGTCGCGCGCCGGAAATTTAAAGGTGATTTTTTCAGCCGTCGGGCATGAATCACTCATCAGCATAGTCGAGCTGCCTATAACCGATGTCGGATAACCGAGTTCCAGACCGCGGAACGGCACATGGAGTATATGGTTAGCCATATCGCCGAGAGCGCCGGAGCCGAAATCCCACCATCCGCGGAAATTCCACGGTGTATAGGTCGAGTGATACGGGCGGAATTTAGCCGGACCTATAAATGCCTCCCAATCCATAGTCTTGGGCACCTTCATGACTTCTTTAGGGGTAGCCATGCCCTGAGGCCAGATCGGACGGTTGGTAAATGCTTCAATTCTGGTGACCTCTCCGATTTCGCCGTTGGCGAGCCAGTTGCGGGCTGTGCGTGTATGAGCGTGTGACGTACTCTGGTTACCCATCTGAGTGGCCACTTTATGCTTCTTGGCCAGATTTGTGAGCAGACGCGACTCGTAGGGATAGAGCGTCAGGGGCTTCTCTACATAGACGTGCTTGCCGGCAACGATAGCGTCGGCAGCGATGATGGCGTGAGTGTGGTCAGCAGTAGCAACCATCACAGCGTCGGCGTCCTTAAGCATATCGTCATACATCCGGCGATAGTCACTGTAGCACTTAGCTTTAGGATATTTGTCAAAAATGGGCTTGGCATATTTCCAGTCGCAGTCACAGAGACCGATGATATTTTCTGTCTCCATCTCGGCCAGGTCAGCCGCACCGCGGCCGCCGACACCGACAGCAAGTATATTGAGTTTATCGCTCGGGGCTGTGTAACCGGCGCTTTTACCGAGCACTGATGCCGGGACGATAGTCGGCGCAACCATCATTCCGGCTAAAGCGATACCGCTTTTTTTGAGGAAATCTCTTCTCGAAAGTTCTGCCATTATGATTAAATCTAAGGTAAAAAACTGATAAAATTTTTACAATCTCCGACCGTCCGTATTCCAACATCCGGTCATTATTGGCAAAGTTAACCCAAAATATTTTTAAAACCAATCCATAATCGAAAAAATGTTATAAAAAAACGCGACCACTGTCCAAAAACGTCAATCAGCCGCGCGAAGCGACTACACCTGATGACTTATCCGTCATTCATAGACAAATTACCGCACTTGGTCGAGTTTTGATTGACGTGTCACAACAATGATGTATATTTGCAAAGTAATTAAATCATAACTATTATAGATGAACAGCCGATCACTTGACATCACGACTGACAGCAAACGCGTCAATGTCAATAAATTCATATCTCATCTGATTGTTATCTCCATGCTCTTCCTTCTGCCGGAATTTATCATGGGATATGCAATGTCTACGTCAGGCAAACCGGGATCGAATGGCATACAGTGGCACATGTATGCAAAGTCTTTGATTTTTATCGCCGCTTTTTACATTGAGTATTATTACATTATCGGCCACACACTGACACCCAAAGTCAGATTATGGAAATTTCTGTGCTACAACATCCTGATGCTCGTTGTGGCCTTAGGCATCAGTTATCTTATCTGGTATTTTTTCTCTTATCTGCCTCGCATCGCCGAATCTGCGATACGTCCGATACGCCATCCCGAAAAATTTCAGCTGATGTTTGTATCATCGATCGTGCGTGACGGCGTGATGGTTATCCTAACCATCGGACTCGCTGTAGCCATAAGACTATCTGGCTACTGGTCAGCTCTCGAACGCCAACGCCGTGACATCGCCTCTGAACAGAAAGCATCAGAACTGCGTAATCTCAAAAGCCAGCTCAATCCCCATTTCCTTTTCAACACACTTAATTCAATCTACGCCTTAATCGAAATTTCTCCGGCCGAGGCTCAGACGGCTGTCCACGAACTGTCACAGATGCTGCGATATATGCTTTATGAGACACCATCGCGAGTGACTCTCACCCAGGAGACCGATTTCTCACGCAATTATATCTCGCTGATGGAGCTGCGCCTGCAACCCGGAGTGGTAAAGACTCATATCGACATCGACGATATGGGTGAGGCGCCAATTGCTCCACTACTGTTTATCTCGCTTATTGAAAATGCCTTCAAACACGGCAACACCGGCGACCCGGCCGACCACATCACAATTGACATCACAGCTCATGACGGAGTTATCACCTGTCGCACCCACAACCGTTTCGATTCAAAAACGCTTGTCGACCGACAGGGAGGCATAGGCATAGCCAATCTCCGACGCCGGCTGCTGCTGATCTATGGTTCAAGCGCATCGCTGACCACGACCATTGACGGCGACAGCTATACAGCCATACTTACCATTAACATTAACCCCACAGATCAATAGCCATGAACCGCCTTCGTTGTATAGTCGTCGATGATGAACCACTGGCATGCCGACTGATAGCATCATACGTCGATCGCACCGACAATCTCGAACTCTGCGGCTCGTTTACTTCAGCCCAGCAAGCTCTTGACGCAATCAACAGCGTGGAGCCCGACATAGCGTTTCTTGACATCCAGATGCCTGAACTGACAGGCCTTGACATAGCCCGTCGCATCAACGGGTCAACCAGGATTGTCTTCACTACGGCCTACCGCGACTTCGCCGTCGAAGGCTTTCAGGTCAACGCCCTTCACTATCTGCTCAAACCAATCAGCTACCAGGAGTTTCTTCAGGCTGTAGAGAGAGCCGGCGCAGTCACTCAGGATCAGAAACAATATATTACCGTGAAAAGCGAATATCGTCTTATCCGTATTCCTGTCGATGACATATTATATATAGAAGGCCTTAAAGACTACATCAAAATTTATATCGACGGTCAGCCGCGTCCGGTGCTCACTCTTATGAGCATGAAATCTATCGAAACTCTTCTGCCGAACGATAGTTTTATGAGAGTCCATCGCTCCTACATAGCCAACATCGACCGTATACGGGTCATGGAACATGGCCGCATTGTATACGGTGACAGCCGCATACCGGTCTCAGACAGCTGCCGACCCCTACTG
>CAMWNL010000209.1 GCA_947175585.1 uncultured Bacteroidales bacterium
GGGCCGCGCTCCCCGTAACGGGCCAATGGGAGCCGGGCTGTATCTATACCTACACGCTCGATTATACCTCCGGCGTCGGCCTTCATGACCCCGAGAATCCTGACGCCGGCAAGCCCATCATAAGTGACAAGGTCGGTGTATCAGTCACCGTGAAAGAATGGCAGACGAAAACGCCTTCGGACGTTGTCGTTCCCGGTTCATAATATATATCCCACTCCTCGTGAATAAGAAAATACTTATATATCTTGCAATTCTGTCTCTGCACGCTGTAGTGATGTCATCATGCAGCCAGGATGATATGCCCGGCCGTCAGTCAGCAGCAGATGACATCATATCCTTTCAGGTATCGCTCCCCGGCGTCAACAGTCGCTCGGCGGATAAGGATATCCTCGGCGCTCTCGCCTCAGGATTTGACGTCACGGCTTTCTGTACTGAAGATGAATCATACATCTCTGACGCCGGAACTCTTGACGAATACTTCAGCGAGCAAAGAGTGACACGCTACGGTGACGGCAAATTTCGCTCTGAATCATGTCGTTGGCCCGGTAATAAAGATGATAAAGAGGGACGCCTGAAGTTCTATGCATTCTATCCCTCGCGCGTTGATCTCCGACAGAGTGTCGATGAAGGTGAATCATCCACACGCTTCGTACTCGCCAATCATTCGTCGGTATCCACGTCGGCAATTACCTACGACTACCGACTTGAGAATTTCAAAATCAACAAAGACATCTCCCGCCACGTTGATTTCGTAGCAGCCTCAGCCGACGGCACTAAGAGCGATAACATCTATTCAGGCGTTAACCTCGACTTTCAGCATCAGATGACTCGTGTGGCTCTGCGCGCATGGGGTACCAACGCCTCCTACAACGTAGAAATCGCCGGTGTGAGAATCGGGTGCCCAGTTATAGAGGGCACTTTCAGCTTCTCTGCCGTGCCTGATGCTTCGGAGGAAGGCGATAACAGTGTCGGCGGTTGGATTCTCGGTGAATCACCCGAGAGAAACTGCGTTGAATATATTTTCCGTGAATCAGGTGATGTAGTTATCCCGATTGACGGACACAGTAACAACTCTGAGAATACAGCTTCATCGATAATGGGCAATGGCGGATGGTCCATGGTGATTCCTTACAATCATAAGGCATGGAATCATCACGACGACGCACCCAATACTCTGAAGGGCATGTATTTCAGCGTACTGCTGCGCATCACCGATAAATCCGGTATCCGGCTCTATCCTTATCCCGGATATTCCGCTCTCGATGATTCTGACGAACAGAAGATGACCGTGATATATCTGGCGGTGGAGAAAGCATCAGGTCGCGTCATGAAACGTCTTTATAAGAGCGACAACCGCTATTATACTGACACTGATTTTATCGCCGGCTCTGAATATGTACTTCCCGCGACACAGGAAATCCGAGAATATGGCTGGGCGGCTCTTCCTATCGCAACCGATTGGAAAGCAGGATATGAATACACTTACCTGCTTGACTATTCCAAGGGCGTAGGAGTCCATGACCCGGACGATCCTAATCCCGGAACACCGATTTTGAATGAAGTCACAGTCTCTACAACAACAAAAGATCTGTGGAAAGATCCTGTCGGCGAACATAAAGTCATAGAACTGACCGTAATTGACAACTCCACTATAATTATCGGTAAGTAAGAGAGTGTTTGAGACTTACTTAAATAATCAATCGCAATGATTAATAACCCCAATATAATAATTGGCAATCTGAGGTATTTGATATTATGCTGCGCATACGCCCTTACCGGGCTGATGGTATCATGCTCGTCGGAGGATTCTGAGCCACTGTGTGACGGATACGATGAGCTGGTATTTGTCACCGGCAAACAGTCGCGCGCGGCAGAGTCAACTACTGCCAATCTCACCTCAAAGCCTTTCGCGCTATATGGCAACGTATGCCTCGCAAACGACGAAAGCGATATCACCGAGCTTATGAACGGGCGCCAGGCCACATACTCCTCCGGCAAGTGGAATTATGGAACGACGATTTACTGGTTTCCTAATCATATCCACACCTTTCTGGCTCTTCATCCGATTGAAGCTGTAAATAACACCCGTACGGTTACAGATGTCAAATACGATAATAGCCGGCTGAGCTTCAAATATACCCATCCCGCCAATTACAAAAATGCCTCCGATCTTCTGATAGCCACCCACCGTCGCCGATATGACCAGGTAATGGGTAAGATTGAAGATCCTGTATCATTTACTTTCGAACATATCCTTTCGGTACTTGACATCCGCGTCAAATATAACGAGGAGTTAGCGTATAACAACTGGAACAACCGTATCGTAATCACTGAAATTGTTCTTGACACAATCAACGTGTCAGGCACATACAGTGTGCATCCCGATAATCTCACTGAGGCCAACGCCCGCGTCGGTACCGATGCCCACAGTGAAAGCGGCTGGAGCAACCTCACATCCGGAAGCCGTAGCTTCAAGGGAGATGCTTATACCACTCATAACACAGGACACATGAATCAGTACGGTGTGCAACCCGGTGAATTTAAACCGGTGTTCCAGAATGCGGATGCCATCACAGTCTTACCTAAGGCTCCGGGCAATGTGAAACTCACCATGAAGTTCATGCTATACGTTAACGGCACTTATGCGGCTGACCACACTCTCTCCACTGTGCTTGAAAACGTAGAATGGAAAGCCGGACAGAAGATTACTTACAATCTGCAGGTAAGTATCGGAGAACTCTTACAAGGCGAATGCACGGTCGAGAAATGGAACGACATCTCCGGGGAGAACGTTACAGAAACTATCACCGATACGTCCAGCGACCATGATGCCGGAAAGGCGACCTCAACTTAGGAGAAGGTTGGTCAAATATTAAACATGACTGGCAATAAGTAATTTCGGAAACACGTTTTACTGCAATAATCATTATGTTTTCAATAAACAACCAATATATCACAGGCGTCCGTCATACGTTCATTCCGTTGATACTCGCGTTGCTGACAATCTCATGTAACGACGAGATTGTGTTATCACCGGGGGATGGGTGCGAAGGTATCGAACGCACCGTATCGCTCAATCTTCGTTCCGAAGGATTCAGCGGTGACGCCTCCGGCTCCTCGCGTTCATTCGCTGATGGATTCGTTGAAGAGAACACTATCAAGGACTACTGGCTGATAGAATACGATCAAGACGGTAACCGAATAGGCTTTCCCCGCTATTACGAATATAACGAGGCGAACAACAACGTGCGTATTATCGTGCCGACAGATGCCTCCCACATTTTCAAAGGGGTGATTCTTGTCAACACCCATAATAAGGATCTCTTCGATCAGGAAAACGATATGTCAATGTCGGAAGATCGCCTGAAAACCATGTATACCGAAATCCGTCAGGAGGAAGAGATATATACCACTTGGGTTGACGACGATGGCAAGGAACATCACTATCTTCCCATGAGCTGTGTGTTTGATATACCGGCATCAAAAAACGGAGAAATCCCGGACTTTAATTGTGTGCTGCGCCGCAACGTGGCGAAAGTAATCATGCGCCTTAAAACCAAGAGCGTAAAGATTGACAAAGTGATTTGGCGTAATGTACCCGAAAAAAGATACACAGCCGAACAACTTTACACTATTCACGGACTGGACGCTACCTCGTTTGAAGAAGCTTATCGCAACGCTATGGAGCCGTCAGTCAAAGTCCTTGACTGGGATCAGGAAGCGATCACCGACGCGCAGAACAAACTTGCCGCCGGACCCGATGACAGCTATCTTGAACTGGTCTATTATCTTCCGCGCAGTTGCTGGGGCAAGGCCGGCGATGCTACTCTGGCCAAGGATAAGAACCGTGCCGCGCCGGAGAAAGCCACTTATTACGAGATTGATGCGACGAATACAAAGACTGCCGGCTCAGGAGCACTTCGCTATCGCATCTATCCCGGAACTGATGTTACCCGCGATTTCAATCTTATTGCCAACTGCTGTTATACGGTGCCGGTTGTTTTAGACGCAAACGCTATTACGAATGACAGCCGCGTGGAGGATATGAACAGAATCCGTCTTGCTGAATCAAATTCTTACATCATTGACCACCTGAATCCCGTCACATACGAGATTCCGATATCACGTATCAACAGATACTGGTCAAACGAGAATGCAGCCAATGTTCTCGCAGATAAAGACGAATGGATTGCAGAAGTAATCTGGCAGGATCAGGCTACACCGATGATTCAGTTCTCTTCGGCCGACTCTGACACCGGTATGAGTTCCTATACCGGCACAGGGTCTACATCATTCTATATCCGACCTGTTAACAAGATAGCCGGCAACGTCGTTATCGGTGTGAGAAAAAAGCCCGCAGCCGGCACGACCGACCCATCGCCCAAGAATCGTTTATATCTGTGGAGCTGGCATCTATGGCTTACAGACTATAACCCTGATGAGTGGAGC
>CAMWNL010000210.1 GCA_947175585.1 uncultured Bacteroidales bacterium
GTAGGCACCGTTTCATCACATAGCCATGATATCGCGGCTTTTGAGGAATTCACAAACAGCATAAATACCGTAGAACTTCTTGATGCAAAATTCTCTCCAAGAGTAATTCAGTTCTGCAATCAACAAATCAACGCACTCTCAGCCCAGGCGACCATCTACTCTTCCAATATTGAAGACGCTCAAAAGCAAATTGAGGCGTTGGAAGCAGAAAAACAGAATGCCGAGAAATCAATTAACAATGCAAACGTTGGAGATACCCCTGAAAAGTCAACACAGGATGTCCTTGATCTGGTGTCTTCAGCCCTTCTCGTCCATAGTTCGGATATTGCGCAAATGGTTCTTGACAAAGAGGATGCCTCAGCCATCAATGCTCGTATTCTAAACTATATTCGACCTGTAATCATTCTTGCTTTCCGAGAGGAGGGAGAGCAGTATGCCTCGGCAATGAATACTGTGGTAGATAACGTTTCTACCGCACTCCAAGATAACATGATCATCGATGGAAACCTCTTCGATTCTCTTGTTGACGAATTTAGAGACGACATCGTAGGAGGAATATCTATTGCCGCTGACGCATTAATTGCTATGCCTAACATTTTTGCACAAGCACTTGGATGGGTTCTGCAATTCTTAGGTGACAAAGTACCCGATCTTATCAAATGGTTCCTCGGAAAGAGCAATGAAGATGTACTGCTTGACGTAACACAGAAAGTAGAGAATTCAATCATTCCTAAAATTGTAGAATGTCTACGCCCGGGAATTCTTCAACAAATCACCGCACAACAACAGCGTATTCGTCAGAATATCAGTTCATCTGTCGTTTCCGCTATTGGCAATATTCAAGATTCCGTGATTGCTTCTAAGGAGATGACCGACAAGGCTGAGCTTGAGAAGCAATTGAACTTGGTTAATAACGCTATCGAACAAATCTCAAAAATCAAAAACAACATCTAAATGGGACGATTCAGCGGAAAAAGCTCTGAAATAGCAAAGGCTAACCGGGATTTCATACGGATAAATCCATATGAGATTCCGGAAAAGGCCTTGGCTGTCATCGCCAATATTTGCAGTAAAAACAATACTGACGATGCTAATCCTATAATTCAGGCAGTTAGAACAGAATTAGAGAAAAAAGGTCATAAAGGCCTCAATTTCTATGAATTTGTAGATCAGTACAGAACTGAATTCTTTGAAATTGATTTTTTGGCCCATATTAGAGCACAACTCTCTGAACTCGTTCAGGAGCTTTTGGCTCATGAAAACACCAATGATACTCAGGTTGTTGTTGCAGGAGGTTTTAGTGCAGGTAAATCGTCTTTTTTAAACGCACTTACCGGGGCAGCAGATCTGTTGCCTACTGGTATTGACCCTTGTTCGATGGTTCAGACTTACCTTTATTGCTCAGCTAAGTCTACTGAAATTATTGTAAAGGGGATTAATTTGAAAAATGCGGTTGTCCTTCTTGATAAGGATGTCTTACAAAGCATTCAACATGAGTCAAAAAGTAAGGTTTACCTCGCGTCTGTTTTAGATAAACTATTCGTTGAGATTCCCTCTGAAAAGCTTGATGGATTTGTATTTATTGACACTCCGGGTTACAATAACTCCGATCAAAAGAACTCAACTAATAACGCTACAGACGAGGAAACAGCTAAGGATGCTTTAAAACGTGGAAATGTACTACTGTGGGTAATTGATGCCGGTGGAGGTACAATTCCTAAAAAAGACTTGGAGATGATTCGCGATTTTATCCAAAATGGAGAAGATCGCAAAGTTGCCATTGTCTTTAATAAAGCGGATAAAAAAGGAATCGCTGAAATAAAAAAAATTGTTGATGATGCTTCTTCAATGATTTCCGACTTAGGAGAATCGATTATCGATGTTCTCGGATTTAGTTCTCAAGAAAATAAGATATATTATTCTCACAAGGGTTATGATATGGAGCAGCTATTAGTTGAACTCAGACGCTCCGGAACAGGAAATAGCGGTGTTGAACGTCGTATCAGCAATCTGCTGGAGTTTTTTGATGACGAAATCGAGTTCGCCAACCGTTCACAAAATGTGTATCAGAAGGAGAAGAAAGATTTAATTCGCCAAAAAAACGAAGCATACAAGCTCCTCCAACAGGAAACTGAAGGTACAAAGGATTACATTAACGCGTTAAAGGATATAATGATTGATAGTTACGATGAGTTACTGTCAATCGCCGGCAAATTCGCAGATAACGAATTGCAAATTCTGAACACTTGGATTGCTGATATCAATTCAATCTATAGAGAAGAAAATTCCAAACTTGCAAGTCATGACAGTGTACTTAGCATGTTATCTCGTAGCGGTGACAGAAGAGATCGTTTTGTTGACAAACATAATCGTTTAATTGATTATAACTATTGGACTAAAGATGGTCGAGAAGACTGGGTCGAAAAAATCAAGGTTCAATTAGACCGAGTAGATGAAGACCTTGTTAGATCCAAATATGAAGGATTAGAAGGCGCTTTAGAAACTGCCAATAAGGAAATTGATAAATTTAAGTCTATTTCATCCGAAATGGGCAAATATCGAGATGTCATTCAAGCAACTCTTTTATACAAAATCAAAGAGTTCCGTGCTTCTGCTCATAAAGTGCAGGATGCACGACTTGAATTCAATCAATCATCTGATATTTTCGCTGCAATCCACTCGGGGTCTTACTCTGACTTTATGAACTGCTTCATTTCAGGCGTTAAATTATCGCAAACTAATGCGGAGGGATACACGCCTCTCACATACGCCGTCAAGATGAACAAGTCTGACATGGTTAATTTCCTGTTAGCTAATGGTGCAAAGCCGGAAGATAATGATTCCAGAGGTTTGAATGCGTTTCTTACTGCAGTGGAAAATGCAAACGGAGCGATGGTTAAACATCTTATCAAGATTGACCCATCCTTAGCCAATTCTACATCTTCCCAGGGCCTTTCTGCGCAGAAAATAGCTGAGCAGAAACTTCTTGGAGAGTGGTTTAAATTAAATGTTACATTATGAATGCAAATGAATTTAAAGAATTTATAAACACCACCGATAAAAAGTTTGTCGCGCTTGAGAGTGTAGACATCTTTGACTTCACAAATCAAATTCGCTCTTTACAAGAGACTTTCGGTGACTTCAAAAACGGAGGCGACGCACTGATTAAGGAGGGTGATGTTCTCAAAATCGGTGTCGTCGGTCAGGTAAAAGCTGGTAAATCCTCGTTCTTGAACTCTCTGTTCTTTGAGGGAGAATCTATTCTCCCGAAAGCGTCCACACCGATGACTGCCGGGCTTACAGTGCTGGAATATGCTGACTCAAACGAGTTTGAGGTGGAATACTATAATCAGGAGGAATGGAACGAGTTTAAGAAACAAGCAGAGATTTACAAATCTGTTGAAGACGAAGTTCGTAAAAATCCGGACAATCAGGGAAAACCCGAGTCAATTCTTCGAAAAGAGGTAAAAAGTCGTACTTCCGAAGTGATGCAGTCTGCTTACGAATTGGTAAGCCGCTGCGGACGTATGGCTCAAAGTAAGATTGGAAAAGGTGTGGAATCCGTTCCATTCAAAGATAATGCAAGTCTTCAAAAGACTTTAAATGAGTATGTCGGCGCCGAAGGTGAATACACCTCCGTCGTAAAAATGCTTACCCTTAAGATGAATGATCCTCGTCTGAAAGGGGTTAGAATCGTTGACACTCCGGGTGTAAATGACCCCATCGTATCGCGCGAAAACCGCACAAAGGAATTCCTTCATTCTTGCCATGGTGTGTTTTTCCTTAGCTATTCATCACGTTTCTTTGATAGTGTCGACATGAGCTTTATGAATTCCCGCATAGGAAATCAAGGTGTTGGGACTGTTCTAATGCTCGCCAGTAAATATGATGATGTCCTGCAAGATCAGGGCATTAAATATAAAGACGATATTGAAGAAGCTGATAACAAAAGTCGAGATATCCTGGAAAAACGTTTTAAATCACAACAAGCTGCTTTAATGCATCAGAACGTTGATATGCGCTTCGATACGACATCCGGTATCAGTTATGCACTCGCTACTAAGAGCCGTGACAACTGGGATGAAATGGAGCAGCATGTTGACAAACGAATGCATGAACTGTTCCCGTCTGCTTTTAGCAGCGATGAAGACTCTAAAGAGACTTATCAATTACTTGCAAATCTTGAACAAATACGAGAGGAATACCTTGACAAAATGTTCATTGCAAACAAGGATAAGATCATTCAGCGGAAAATATCCGAGTATTTTTCATCAAACATGGCAGACCTTTCAAATCAGGTTGCAGATCTGATTGCCTCTACTGATGACAAACTCAAACAGCTTGATTCAACTGAGATGAAAGAGATTTATGCTCAGGAGAAAGAGCAGGAATTACCTTGCACTTCAGTATAGGAAGCTTCACT
>CAMWNL010000211.1 GCA_947175585.1 uncultured Bacteroidales bacterium
CCATACATTACACCTATCATCTTACCGGCCCAACCGCCTTTAACTTTATCGGTCATGACCGAATCTGTTATTTCGACATAATCTCCGGAAGATTTACATGCACCGAGCGACAACAGCAGCAAGCTCGCTGATGCAACTTTTAAAATATTCATTAATTTAATTGATTTGTATGTGATAAATAAAGTTGATTAGTTTACTCCAAGTAATTCTATGTCAAAAATCAGAGTAGATCCTCCAGGTATTCCGGGCTGAGAGAACCGACCATATCCCATTTCAGCCGGAAGATATACCTCCCATCTGTCTCCTACATGCATTTTTTGCAAAGCTATAATCCAGCCTTGTATAAGATCGCGAAGTCGCATAGCCGGAGCAGCTCCACCCCGGCTACTGTCAAAAGTCTTACCATTTATAGTCTTTCCTACATAGTGGACAGTTACAACACTATTGCGGTTAGGTGTAGCACCGTTTTTAACGCCACTTTTTATTACCTTATAATATATGTTCCTGTCTAATTCTAAAACTCCGGGGTCCTTGGCTTTTTCTTCAAGCCATTGTCTATTTTTTAGGGCATAGTCAGTTCGTGCCATTTTGTTAGTTATTTAAGTCGTTAATGATTTAAAAAGACTCGCTATAAGTAAATGCAAATATAGCAAACTTTTTCGATTTTTGTGTACCTTTGCACAACATATGAAAAAGATAGTATCTTTAATACTTCTGTCAGCATGCTTTGCGAGCGCACCAGCGCAACGCAAGCCTGACGCTCCATCTGTAAAAAAACAGGTGATAGCTCCCTCTTACGCATGGAAGATTATTGAACCTCTGGGTCTGCGAGAAGCGGCGACACTCGATACACTTCCTATAAACTACGGACAAGAATCTGTACCGTCAATGCGCTCGGACGCATGGGCAACGACCGGTAATTTTGGAACTGAGGGTATAAACATGATACTCAGCGAACGCAAGCCTATAAGCAACTTCTTTTTTGAGGATGCTATCGAAACGTGGTTACCGACATCACAGACAATGAAGTTCTACAATACGCGCATACCGATGACGTTGCTTTCATTCAACTCTGCTGGAGGACGCGATAACTCTCAAGAACGTCTGTCGACAATTTTTTCAGGTAACTTCAATTCTAAAGCACAGTTCGGCGCCCTACTCGACTATCTGTATTCTAAGGGATGCTATAACTATCAGGCTGAAAAAAATCTTATTTGGGGGTTATCCGGCTCATATATCGGGGACCGCTATGAATTCCAAGGATATTTCAACCACTGGAATTCTGTAAATAAAGAGAACGGTGGTATTACCGATCCTCTTTATATTACCGATCCTGCTGCTTTGCAAGGAGGTGTAGCATCCATTGACCCCAAATCCATTCCAACCAGACTTACGGACGCTCATACCAGAATAAAAGGAACTGACCTTATGCTTAACAACAGGTATAAGATCGGTTTCTGGCATGAAGAAGATGTTCTTGATGAGAGTGCTGATACGATGAGAACCATCAGAACATATATTCCCGTAACATCTGCTATCTGGACCTTAAGGTATCGTCAGGGAAAACATGTGTTTAACAACGGTTCGAGCAAAGAAGCAAGAGAATTTTTTGAAAACACCTACCTATCATCTGACTTTACGGATGACCGTACGTCATACACTTCTATTGAAAATACCGTAGGCATATCGTTACTTGAAGGATTTAACAAATATGCAAAATTCGGACTTGCCGCATACGCATCATACGAAATAAGAAAATTCAATCAGACCGCCGACACATTGGCGAGAACCGAGGATCTAACGCCGTTCCCTGTAGGAATAAGTTCTATCGCTCCGAAAGTGACACAGAATATTGCCAGAATCGGTGGGCAACTGACAAAACAGCAAGGGTCGATTTTGACTTATGCCGCAACTGCTGAATTCGGTGTATTAGGTGAAGAAGCCGGAGACATAAGGATTTCAGGCAATATCGCCACTCGATTCAAATTACTTGGTGATAGTGTTTCAATTGTAGGATTCGGGGGATTCAAGAATGAAGCTCCACCGTATCTTATGAATCAATATCTGTCCAATCACTTTATATGGGACAATGATTTCGGTAAAGTCAGACGTGTCAATTTCGGTGGAACACTCGAACTGCCCCACACCGGGACATATTTATCTATTGAGGCCTGCAATCTTCAGAACTACATATACTTTAATGAATCATTCTTGCCACAGCAGCATGGTTCAAATATTCAAACGTTCTCAGCTCGTCTGGATCAAAAATTAAGACTTGGTATCTTGCATTGGGACAATAGAGTAACATACCAAAAGACATCTGATGACTATATCTTACCAATACCACAGTTAGCAATATATTCTAATCTGTATCTAAAATTTAAAGTTGCGACACTCTATGTGCAATTAGGCGTTGACTGTGATTATTATACTAAATATTACGCACCAAATTATCAACCCGCGACCGCATCATTTGCAAATCAGCATGAAACGAAACTTGGTAATTATCCATTTATGAATGCTTATGCAAATATGAAGCTTTCTAAGACGAGGTTTTACGTAATGTTCTCCCACTTTAATCAAGGCATGATAGGAGGTGATAATTATTTCTCTTTACCAAATTACCCATTAAATCCACGAAGATTTCAAATCGGTCTTTCTATCGATTTTGCAAACTGAAAACAGAGCGGCGATTAACTAAATCGTCGCTCTGTTTGTTAATATCTATATATTAAATCCAGATAAAGATGAATCCTCAACCAATAAAAGGCAAGTTGCCGATACTTATATCGTTATTAATATTAGTTCTTTCAGGTATGTGGCTGCTCAGCAGATGCAGTCACACTAATGAACGCTCTATAGCAAATCAATTCACTCGGCCGACTGGAGATACAATAGCAGTGGCAATAGAAATGTCACCCACAAGTTATTTCTTTTCAGGAGATACTGCAGTTGGTTTTGACTATGAAATGTTGAATGCAATTGCAAAGGCTCACGATTTAAATCTTATATTCCAGCCTTTCGTCCCGGTTGACTATGCTTTAGACGGACTAAAAAAAGGACAATTTGACGTGGTGGTCGCAACGTTGCCGGCATCATCATCTTTGCAAAATGATTTTCTTTCAACAGATGAAGTTTTTGTTGACAGACAAGTTCTCGTAAAATTGAAAGATAATACTGCAGACAGCATAGAAACGACGCCATCACAGTTCAAACTGCTTAAAGACACTGTGTGGATTACAGATTCATCGCCCTATAGAGAACGAATAAGAAACTTATCAAGCGAATTAGGTGACACAATCTATATTATGTCCGACCCAGAATATAATGCAGAACAACTGGTGATTCTTACTGCACTGGGCGAAATAAAACAAGCTGTAGTAAACGAGACTATAGCTAAACGAATAGCACAGGACTATCCACAGATTGATATCTCAACTCCCGTGTCTTTATCCCAGTTCCAACCGTGGTTGCTACCTCAGAACAAGTCAGACCTGAGAGACTCTCTAAATCGCTGGATAGAGCAGTTCAAACAGACTCCCGAGTACTCAAAACTAACCGAAAAATATTTTAAATAGCTTTTATTATCTCTACTGTAGCCGCTGTAGGGACAAGGCGTATAGCACCTGAAATGAAAGTTGTCGAAGCCGTCTCTTTCTCATAAGGCCTTATATCAACGACACGATTTCCATCAATCGTCGCCACACTCATCTTATATACCTTATCAAGGTAATAAATCTTATGGGCAAGAATACGTTTCATATATCATAGCTATTCCAATGACACACTGTCGGCCTTCTCCACTACTTTAATCGGATTCTTCGGGATTACACGTTGCTGACGAAAGTGTTGATGATATGTTTCAGAATTAAGACGATTGCGGACAAGCATGATGCTGTCAATCCATATAGTTGTTGAACCTCTTGGAACAGCATCAATATAGCCATATACACGTGACGCTGTTTTAGTAGAATCACATATCAGCTTTAACTCACGCCAACCATCTCCGGAGAAATCTCCTGAAACAAACTCTTTACTTCCATCAGTGTAATCTGCCACTATACCCCAGAATGAACGTTCCGAACCATTAGTGAGCTTAGCACGCCATGTGTATGAATCACCGTGTTCCCAATTTTCATCATTATACAGTGAAAAATTTATGTATTGTGATGGTGACAGTTTGTTGACAGTAAGAAACATCGCGCTACCCCATACATCGACAGAGTCTCCTGCAATAGAGATGTTTTCCGCTGCAATACGGTTACCGGTTTCCGCCAAACGCCGTTCAAGTATTTCGATCGTCTTATCGTAAACCTCCATATAATAGGAGATATTATGACCATACCAATCGAAAGATGTGTCAAGTTGCTCCTCAGTAACACCATGATTAGCC
>CAMWNL010000212.1 GCA_947175585.1 uncultured Bacteroidales bacterium
GTCAGAGACCATAAGCAATTTGAAATTTATCAAATAATTAATTTAATCATTGCATATTACGTAAATTTTCGTAACTTTGCAGTCGCTTTTTAGCATCCCGTGTGATGGGAAATTAAGGAGCAACAAACTTAATTTTTAGTAACACATTAATTATTAAACGAATGAAGACATTCACCCTCGCGGCAGAACCGCGTACCGATCTTGGCAAGAAAGCCACTAAAGCCCTTCGCGCTGAAGGCAGAATTCCCGTAGTCCTCAATGGCGGCGAAGTTATCGACCTCCCCTACACCGCAGCTCTCAAGCCCGGCGAAAAGATTGTTGAAATCGGCAACGGTAAAGGCCTCATCACTACTGACCTTTCTGTAACTAACGAAGCTGTCCGCAAACTCATCTATACTCCTGACATTTTCGCTATCGAACTCGATATCAACGGCGAAAAGCGCATGGCTGTGCTCAAAGACATCCAGTTCCAGCCCGTTAAGGACACTATCCTCCACATCGACCTTCTCGAAGTAAACGAAAAGAAACCCGTTGTTATCGAAGTTCCCGTTAAGCTCGAAGGTCACGCCGAAGGTGTTAAGGCCGGTGGTAAGCTTACCCTCTCTATGAAGAAACTTAAGGTTAAAGCTATCTACACTTCTGTGCCCGAACGTCTCGTTATCAACGTTGACCACCTCGGTCTCGGCAAGACTATGGCTGTTGGTGATATCCACTTCGAAGGCCTCGAACTCGTAAATGCTAAGAACGCTGTCGTTTGCGCCGTTCAGCTCACTCGTGCCGCTCGTGGTGCTGCCGCTGCTGCTGCCGCAGGCAAGTAATATAGCATTTGCCTATGAAATATCTGATAGTTGGGCTCGGCAACATTGGCTCTGAATACCAAAACACGCGCCACAACATCGGTTTTAAGATATTGGATGCCTTTGCTGAGGCATCCAATATTTCTTTTTCAACCGAGCGTTATGGTGATGTCGCGCGCATGAGGCTTAAAAACAAGCAGCTTGTGTTGCTCAAGCCGTCGACCTATATGAACCTCAGCGGTAACGCTGTGCGTTATTGGAAAGAAAAAGAAGGCATCGAGACATCAAATATTCTTGTGCTTGTCGATGACATTGCACTCCCGTTCGGTGCGATACGCATCAAGCCGCGCGGCAGTGACGCCGGACACAACGGTCTGAAAAATATCGCCGCGATGCTTGGCACTGACGCCTACCCTCGCCTGCGCTTCGGCATCGGAGATAACTATCCTCGCGGTTGCCAGATTGACTATGTGCTCGGCGAGTTCACGCCGGAAGAACGCGCCGCCCTTCCCGAGCGCATCAATATTGCAGACGATGCGATTAAAGAGTTTGTACTCGCCGGCATCCAGAACGCAATGTGCATGTTTAACAACAAATAATCATCGCCGCTATGGGAAAATCAGAAGTCAGAATCGACAAATGGCTGTGGGCGGTCAGAGTCTTCAAGACACGCACCATAGCCACTGAAGCCATCAAGAAAGGCCGCGTGACCGTAGGCGACAATCCAACCCCCGTCAAGCCGTCGCGCACTATCAAAGTCGGCGATACGGTCAGTGTGCGCAAACCGCCGGTGACTTACACATTTCGCGTACTTGCGCTCACCGAGAACCGTCTCGGCGCAAAACTCGTGCCCGAATATATGGAAAATATTACTCCACAGTCGCAATATGACTTGCTTGAAGTTGTCAAGATCTCGGGCTTCGTCGACCGCCGCAAAGGCCTCGGCCGTCCTACCAAACGCGAAGGCCGCGAACTGTCAAAGTTCACCGAAAGCGTCTACGATGACGGATGGGACTTTGATTTTGACATTGACGACGATGATGACGAAGCGTGACGCTTCAACTCACGTTCAGGTAAAAAAAAAAGATCGAGAGCCGCAGACTGGATTTCAGTTGCGGCTCTCGATTTTTTCTCGTATTGTAAGCGGCTGTCAACGATCCACTATCTCGACACGATTACCTTCAGGATCAAGACATGCGGCCATGTATGTTCCGACGATTGTCTCTGCCGGTTCCCCGACGATGAGATTACCGTCAGTGCGCAGCAATTCGGTGAGAAACTTCACACCTTCACGGCTACCGGTTGCAATCGCGACATGATTGACCGACGGATCGACAGTGCGGCCATCATAGCTCAGAATCTCGATCTGCGCTCCGTCCGAATCGGGCCAACCGAGAAAATAACAACTCACGCCACGCTCGTCATCACGGTATTTCGGACTCGAACTGAGCGCGAAATACCGCATGTACCAATAGCGCATTGCCTCTATGTCATTGGCTACAATGCCGACGTGTGACAGATTCATATCTTACTTAATATTGCTCAGCATTGTATTTAATGCCATTTCAAGGCCCTCGGCATCTTTACCGCCTGCCTGAGCGAAACCGGGCTGACCGCCGCCGCCACCCTTGATAGCCTTGGCAGCTTCGCGGACAATTGTCGACGCGTTCTTGCCGTCCTTGACCAGCTCGTCAGTAAGCATCACCGTGAGCAACGGTTTGCCGACCGGGTCAACTGTAGCGGCAACAAAAGCTGTCGGCTCGTTAACGCGCGCACGCACCGCAAAAGCAACGTTCTTTACGACTTCGGGGAGACGCACACCCTTAAGTTCGACAATCTTCACACCGTTCTCAACCTTGGCTTTTTCAAGCAACTGGGATGTGAGGTTGTTAACACGTTCCTGGAAATAATCTTCAGCCTGTTTGCGCAATTCAGCGTTCTCGTCGATTGACCGACGGAGAGCCGCAACGACATCAGGAGTGTTATTTAGCAAGCCGGAGATATCACGTAGAGTTGCAGCAAGCTCATCCATCGCTTTTTCAACATTCTCGCCTGTAATTGCCTCGATGCGGCGGATGCCGGCCGCGATACTGCTCTCGGAAATAATACGTATCATGCCGATATTGCCGGTATTCTCGACGTGAGTGCCACCACAGAGTTCAACAGAGTCTCCGTAACGGATTACACGGACTTCGTCACCATATTTTTCGCCGAAGAGAGCCATCGCACCCATTGCGCGAGCCTCCTCAATCGGCACATTGCGGTGTTCGTCACGGGCGATTGCCTGACGGATACGGCGATTGACTATGCGTTCTACTTTTTTGATCTCCTCCGGAGTGAGTCTCTGGAAATGAGAGAAGTCGAAGCGAAGTACTTCGGGCGACACGAACGAACCACGCTGCTCTACATGAGAGCCAAGCACTTCGCGGAGCGCTTCGTGAAGCAAGTGGGTAGCACTGTGATTACGCGAGGTAGCCATACGGGCCTCTTCGTCGATTTCGGCGCGGAAACGAGCTGCAGGAGTCGACGGCATCTTCTTTACAAGATGAACACCTATACCGTTCTCACGCTTGGTGTCAAATATTTCTATCTTTTCTCCGGTTTCGAGATCAGTGAGTGTGCCGCGGTCTCCGACCTGTCCACCCATCTCGGCATAGAACGGAGTCTCGCGCAGGATAATCTGATAGTATTCGCGATTCTTCTGTTTCACCTGACGATAACGGAGGATTTCGGTGTCAACGGCTGACTTGTCATAGCCGACGAATTCCTGTTCGCCTTCGTGAACCGTAATCCAGTCAGTAGCCTCGACAGCCGCAGCATTGCGCGCACGCTGTTTCTGAGCCTCCATTTCAGCATCAAAACCGGCTTGATCAAGAGTCATGCCGTTTTCTTTAAGGATAAGGAGCGTGAGGTCGAGAGGGAAACCGTATGTGTCGTAAAGTGTGAACGCCTGTTTGCCTGAGATGCAGTCAGAACCGGCTTTCTTAGCGGCGGCCATAGCGTCATCAAGCATGCGTATACCGTTTTCGAGTGTGCGCAGGAATGCGTCCTCCTCTTCCTTAATCACTTTCATGATAAGGTCACGCTGCGATTTAAGTTCGGGATAAGCTTCGCCCATGCTGTCGATCAGAGTGTCGACAAGACGATACATGAACGCCGAGCGCTGACCGAGGAATGTGTAGGCATAGCGCACCGCGCGGCGGAGGATACGACGGATGACATATCCGGCCTTGGCGTTGCCCGGCAACTGAGAGTCAGCGATAGAGAACGCTATGGTGCGGACATGGTCGGCGATAACTCGCATGGCGATGTCGACCTTCTTGTCTTCGCCATATTTATGGTCTGAAAGCTGTGAGATTTTTTCAATCAGCGGAGTAAACACGTCGGTGTCGTAGTTGGAACGTTTGCCCTGAAGAGCCATACAAAGACGTTCGAAACCCATACCGGTGTCAATCACTTTCGCAGGCAGCGGTTCAAGCGAGCCGTCAGCCTTGCGGTTGAACTGCATGAACACAAGATTCCATATTTCAATCACCTGAGGATGGTCTTTGTTGACAAGTGACGCACCACTGATTTC
>CAMWNL010000213.1 GCA_947175585.1 uncultured Bacteroidales bacterium
GTCTATCACATAGCCTGAGGGGAGAATCGGATTGACTGCGATTTCGTAGACCGGCGCGATTTTGTCATCGTCGCTGCATGAAACCATGACCGGAGCCATGAGCGCACACGCTAATAATACTTTTACAAGATTCTTTTTCATTTTCATAATAGTGTGATATATGTTTGTTTTAAATAAATTCGTTTATATTTTGAAATTTAGCTCCATCCCGAAGTATGGCGAGTAATATCTGCGGACTACCACTCCATAGGGTTTATAGTCCGGAGCGACGGTAAACAGTCGGTTGACATAAAGGGCTACGTTGACCCGGTTTTTCCAAAATGACTTTGTCGCTTTCAGATTTATTGCTGTTTCAGCCGGCACCGTGTTTTTGTCGAATGTGCTCGACGAGTATTCTCTCACGAGCTGCTTCAGACTCATGTCTTCCATTGACTCCCGGGTGAACTCGAATACATTGCCGTCGATGTCCATGTAGTGAGTCGGGATGCCGGTTTTGAAGTGAGTCTGTCTTGACGTGAACCACACGGTCTGGAAAGCGAGCGAAAAGCGGAGACCGAGCGTCGGCAGATCGGTGTCAAACATCAGATTAGTGTTGAAACTTTTGTATATGCTGCCGTCTGCATCGTCATAAAGCCCGATATACGGTAATTCCTGGCCGTTCATGACGATATTGGGTTTGTACCACAGTGGGTCACTGTTGGTATTGATGGTTTTCATATAGGCTCCGCTGACCGTCAGACGAGTCTTGATCGCCTTGATGCGACGTGACTGGAATGTGTATTCCACACCCTCCTTACGCGTTGAGCTCCCGTTGGTGACTGTTGACCTGACAGCCATATAGCGCATCTCGGTCGAGGGCAGATCTTCAATCACAGGCGCCCGGTTTTCGACTGTCGGGTCATAACCCGATGTGTCATAGCGGCGGTAAGTATAGTGATGGACGTTGCCGGCGTGACGGAAACCATCGTTCATAGTCTCGCGGAAATATGTTATCGACAGACGGTTATCGCGGTATGACAGATCTCCTCTCAGCTCCCACTTCAGGTTACGGGCGGCCTTCAGATCATAGTTGGTAATATCTTCAACATAAGTCATAACGTTCATGACACGGTAATCAGCCACATTGTGATAGTAATTGAGCTGCTCGAAGTCCGTATAGACGAGGTTGGGATAAAGAAACGCCGCGACCGGCATTTTGGACTGGAGTCCGATGCCTGCGTTGAGTTCGGCGACGAGCGGCTGACCGGCGACGTACCGGGCAGGCATCGTCCATGTCAATGATGCGCGTGGATCAAGATATGGTTTGCCGGCGAGCGCATAGCGTGAGTCGAGATGAAGCAGCTGAGTCTCGCGGAGACCGATGACACATTGCAGGGTGTGACGGCCTGAATGGATGATATTACGGCTTTCGATATACGCCGAGAGCTGATGCATCGCCGGGATATCGCTGAAAGCTCTCGGTCGCGACGAGGTGCTCGCCGTGATTGGACGCTCGATGTCATACACGTTGCCGCGCCCATAATTCTTGCTCATGTTCCACTCGACGCCGGCTTTAATAAAAGAGGATAGATTTCCGACTGTCCGGTTCAAAGTAGTCGCCCCCTTAACAAACGCTGTGAACGGGTCTCCTTCGACATCGAGGCTCGCGAGATAGAGCATCGGCAGATAGCCTACGTAGTTGCTGCCCTGAGTGAGCGACACCGGCATAGGCATCACTCTCGACTGGGCGACGTGGCGTGTCTGGTGAAGCCGCTCGCGGCTGTAGCTCAGGCCTGATGTGAAAGACACCTCCTGCAGTAAACCGCGCTCTACCGGTCGGCATATCACCGAGTTGTTCCACGAAAAATTATGATTTGCCGTGCTGAAACGGTCAATCGTATTATTGACCGTGAGATCGGGATCGTTGTTGTCGCGCTCAAACGACCCGCCGTAGTTAACCGACGAGTTCCATGTCACGTTTAACACATCGTTGTCAAAACGCTTGTTACTGCGCAGCGATGCAGTGATGCGCTTATAATTTTCGCGTGAGTTGCGTGGATCGATTTTGGCATCCAGATATCCGACGCCGGCATTGACAATCCAATCTTTGCCCGGCATTTTAAATCCTTTGCCGACATAGAAAAGCTGACTCTTGCTGTCGGCTTTGAAACGCGCTTCGAGACGCGACACACCGCTTTTACGCTTGATGTTGACGAGTCCTGAAGTCAATTCGCCATATTCGACTGAAGCGATACCGCGCACGATTTCGACCTTCTCTATATCGTCAGTGGCTATGCCGCGCATGTCGACTCCCTTGCCGACTGTTTCGCGGTCTGAGTGATTTGAGTCAGGCGTTGTCTGCATGACGGAGTTATTGTTGACCGGCACACCGTCGACAATAAATGAAGTGCCTATCGCCGATGTCATATAGTCGTCGGCAGGGGTGACGTTGAGAGCCGTACGGAGGTTTATTACGTTAGGCGCGCTCATCGACGGGTCTTTTGACACATGACCCGGAAGCAGTTCGAGGAGATCGGAGAAACTTGACGGCTGAAGATGCTGCATCGCCGTGGTGTCGATTATCGACGCGCTCGATGCGCTGTGTGATTCGCGGGCCGTCACCACCACCTCACTCAAAGGCTCGTTTGGCTGAAGGGCGATTATATATGTTGAGCCGTCGGTCAGCGACATTATCCTGCGATAAGGTTTGTAACCGACGAGCCTTACATCTACTCTCCATGCGGCCTCGGAGACGGTCGCGGAAAAATGACCGTCGGCATCGGTGTCGCCGCCTGTCGTTCTGCCGCTCTCCTCCATTGTAAGCGAGATGGCCGCGAACTCAAGCGGTTCGCGGTTCTCCGCATCACATACTGTAAAGTTCACAGCAGCTGATGCCCGGGACGCAAAGATTACGGCAAATAAAAGTAATATTATAGATATGAGTGATTGGTTCATCGGTCATTCTTGGAGGTCATTTTTCAGCCTCATTCGGGTACTGCAAAATTACCCACAACCGTGAACGCGCGAAATACTCAAAAATAGGTAAATTATTTCATGGACAAGCGACGCTCTCTACTATAAAATGAGTAGAGAGCCTACATCAATTTTTCACTTATGTGATACATCGGTCGGCGCTTGACTTCGATAAAGATACGGCCCACATACAGCCCTACTACGCCTATGGCCAGCAAAATCATGCCACCGACAAACCATATCGACAGCATCAACGATGCCCAGCCGTGTTCTGCCGTGCCGGTGAACAGCGACCACATGACATATAATCCTATGCCGATAGCCACAAACACAAATACCAGTCCGGTTGACAGGATGCTGTAGATCGGCTTTACCGAAAATGACGTTATTCCGTTCAGGGCCAGAGTCAGCATCTTTGACACAGTGTACTTTGACTCTCCGGCCTGACGCTCGCCGATAACATCGTCGACCGTCGTCGAGCGGAAACCGATCAGCGGTATGATGCCGCGCAGAAACAGATTGCGCTCTTCATAACGCGCCAGTTCCTCGACCACTCTCCGGCTCATAAACCTGAAGTCTGCGTGATTGTAGACAGTCTCGACTCCCAGTTTACGCTGCAGTTTATAGAACGCCACGGCCGTGAGGCGCTTCATCGCCGGGTCAGCCTTTCGCGAGACTTTAACTCCATAGACCACGTCATATCCCTGCTCGTATGCGTCGACCATTTTGCCGATCGCCTCGATATCATCCTGCAGATCGACGTCAATCGTCACGACCGCGTCAGCCGTCTCGACAGCCGTCAGCATACCGGCCAATATCGCCTTCTGATGTCCGGCGTTATGAGCGAGATCGAGACCTTTGAAGTGTGTCGCGTCTGACTCATGAAGCTTTTTGATTAATTGCCACGTGCGGTCGCGGCTACCGTCATTGACCAGCAGCACATAACTGTCAGCCGTAATCTTGCCCTCTGCCGAGAGACGGGCAATCAGTCCGCGCAATTGCTCCGCCGAGTTCTCGATAACCGCCTCCTCGTTATAGCAAGGACAGACGATAGCTAATCTTATCATCGCTCGATACGGGTTTTAGCAAAGTCATAATAGGTTGTGAATTCGTCGCCTGTCCGCTTGAAGCAGTCAATCAGTTGGCCGAGCCGTCTGACCATCCCCTCCCCCGAATTTTTCTTTATCAGATATGGCATTTTCAGATCAGGGCGCGACGACAGGTCGAAAAACTCCCACGGGTGAAAATATGTTGCAAAATAACCGTCATGCTTCGCCACTCTGCGTGCGAGTCGCCGGTAATGTGACGCCGGCAGATGATGATAACTCAACCAGAACAACGGGAAGCGCACCAACGGGGTGACCGATGCCGGTATCTGTAAGACTCCGGCCTTCATAAAGCAAGTGCGTGGGTCGGTAAGG
>CAMWNL010000214.1 GCA_947175585.1 uncultured Bacteroidales bacterium
CAATCCCGAACAGGGAGTCAATATCGCAGACCTCTTCTATTATCTGCTGTCTAAATGGAAATGGTTTGTGCTATCTGTTATCGTATTCGGTACGATAGCATGGTATCGTTATGCCACTGCGCCTGAGATATATTTCAGCACAGCCACAGTCATCATCAAGGACCCTTCAAACAAAACCGTGACAGCCGGACTCGATCGGTTTGACAGCTATATAAACAAGGTAAATGTAGCGAACGAAATACTTCAGTTCCGCTCGATTGGAATAATCGAGGATGTAGTGCAGCGTCAGCATCTCGACATTGATTACACAATGAAGGATGGGCTCCGCACCACCAACCTCTACACCAACTCACCCGTACAACTGACGCTCAAAGATGTACTCTCCGAACGTTACTTTTCTTTCAAATTGGTTGCGCTCGACTCTGCTCACGTCGTTATTTCCGACATCAATGGCATTCCCGGAGTTGAGTCGCAATATAAAATCCCGCTCGGCAAAGAGTTCAGACTCGGCGATGAAGTCATCACGATCACACCGACCAACCATTACGGTCCGAAATGGAGAGATCAGGAGATCGAGATAACGAAACTGCCTGAGAGCAGTGTCGTCGACTACTTTCTCGCCAATCTGGCTATCCGCCAGGAAGAGGACGAATCGTCGATTCTCAACATCTCTATTCGCGACACCTCTCCGCTGCGTGCCGCCGACTTCATCAACACACTTGTCGCCGTCTACAATGAGGAAGCTATCCGCGATAAGAATCAGGTGGCGATCAATACCGCCGACTTCATCAACGACCGTCTGATTATAATCGAGAACGAACTCGGTCATGTCGAGTCTAATCTGGAGCATTACAAGCAGGCTAATCAGATCGTAGACATCGGCACTACCGCCAGCCGGTATGAAGGTGAGGTTGCGAAATACGCCCAGGAGGCGGTTGACCGTGAGACTCAACTCAAGTGGGCAGGATTTATACGCGACTATCTCAATGATCCGACCAAGAGTCGTGAACTGCTACCGACCAACACCGGTCTCGAGGGCTCTAACATTGACTCATATATTACAAAATACAACTCGCTGAAACTCAAACGCGACCGAATTGCCGACGATAGCGGTGACGCCAATCCCGTCTTGGAGGAGCTTGATCAGACGCTCCACGGACTCCGTCAGTCAATAATCCGTTCGGTCGACAATCTCATTGTCAACCTGGAGGTGCAGCGCACTGATGCTCTCAATCGCGAGGAACGCTCGCAGGCACGCACGGCATCGATACCCACCAAGGCTCGCAACCTGTTGTCGATTGAACGCCAGCAGAAAATCAAGGAATCACTCTATATTTTCCTCCTTAACAAGCGTGAGGAAAACGCCCTGTCGCAGGCGATGGCCGACAATAACGCCCGTATGATCGATCATGCTCACGGCCCCAAAGGTCCCATCGCACCCAACCGCAATCGCACAATCCTTCTCGGCATTGCTGTCGGCCTGCTATTGCCCTGCATAATCTTCCTCCTCAAGCTTTTCTTTGATACCAAGGTCCATAGCCGCAAGGACGTCGAGGGTAAAATATCCGTACCTCTGCTTGGCGAAATTCCCTATGACAAGCAACAGGTAAAACGGCAGCAGAACAAAGAGGAGGATGAAGTGGAGACCGACGACATCATTGCCGAGGCGTTCCGTATCATCCGAACCAACATGTCCTTTATGGCGCGTCAGGGACAACGGTTGCAAGTCATCACCTTTACATCATTCAACGAGGGCGCCGGCAAGACATTCATATCGCGCAATCTCGCTCTGAGTTTAGCTCTTACCGGCAAACGGGTGATTATCGTGGACCTTGATATCCGAAAGGGCACACTTAGCCGATACCTTAATGCCCACCGCACAGGCGTCACAAACTATATCGCCGATCCTGAGATAAAGGTCGGTGACATAATCCAGCATAAAGATAGATATGACATTATCTCAGCCGGAACATCGGCGCCCAACCCTGCCGAGTTGCTTATGAGCGACCGTCTCGATCAGCTGATCGATGAGTTGCGTGGCGAATATGACTATATCATCGCCGACAATGTGCCGGTAGGTATTATTGCCGATGCAACTATTGCCAACCGCATCGCCGACCTAACGATATTCGTGGCTCGTATCGGTCGTCTCGACCGCCGTCAGCTCCCCGACATCGAGCGTCTTTATACTGAAAACAAACTCCGTAATATGGCACTTCTCCTAAACGGTGCCGAGATCAGTCACCGATATGGCTACTATGGTTATTACGGCTATGGTTATAACTATGGCTACGGCTACGGTTATGGTTACGGTAAAAACAAGAAAAAGAAACATAAGTAGATGTTGAAAAATTGTAATCTAAACTAATTTACAAGTCTTACTTAGCATAATAGGATTTATTAAAATCTTCATTAATATCTAAAAATTGGGAATGCCAGCTTGTATCAGTATTATCCTACCGGCATATAACGCCGAGAAGACAATCGCCAACACAATCAGAAGTGTCCAATCTCAAACATTCAAAGACTGGAAACTTATAGTAGTTGATGACGGTTCAACAGATTCTACAGCCGATGTTGTAAAGGCTATTTCTACTAAAGATTCTCGGATTGAGTATGTATATAAGCCCAATGGTGGTGTATCTTCAGCTCGAAATCGAGGTATGGAGGCTGCCGATAGCAAATATATAGGCTTTCTGGATGCTGATGATACATTTGAACCGGCTCATCTGGAACAGATGGTTTCAGCCCTTGAAGAAACCGATGCCGATTTAGCCATGTGCGGTTATTGCGAAGTGACACAAAATAATAGTGTCAAGATCTGCCCCCCTCCATATGGCCTTGATAGTAATATAGTTGCTGAATTTCAAACAACTACAGAACAGCGGTCTACCGGAACCAAGTATCTCTTTACCGACAGTGTCAATATTTTAAGGCTCAATATTCTGGGAGTCGGCTGCGGCATTCCAAACGCAGCGACAAAAATATATAGGCTCGACATAATCAGGGCAAATGGAATTAGATTTGAAGAAGGCCGACACTTCGCAGAAGATTGGAAATTTAACCTTGATCTGTTGACATCAAGAGATTGTAAAGCTGTGATAGTCAATTCCACTTTTTATAATTATTATATAGAGACACCCGGAAGTCTCTCAAAAACTCCAATCAGAAAACGAATAGATAAGAATCACAACGCTACAAAATTAAAGCTTGATATAAACGATCGCTACGCTTTGGGATACGAATCCAAAGTGTATTCCGGAGTCTTAATGACAATGATTTCCTATGCGGTTGACCTCTCTCGGACATGTTCCAAGGAAGAGATGCTTAAAGACCTACAAGCCTATATGTCCGGCATTTATATTAAGAAAGCACTTCAAATGCTATGGCAGTCGGATCTTCCGTTCCATTTCAAAATACTTGCCAATATGTTAAGGTTCGGCAAGGTCGGTATATTGACATTTCGGGCAATTTACAGACTAAAGAAAAGTATTGCTGTCCGATAAAACTCAGATAGAGCAATAAAGCATGGCTATAACGCTGATTTGCCCATGCGGCTTAGTATAAATTAATTTTTACGACTTACATACTAACAAATAAACCAATACATCATGAACGAAAAAATGAAAGAAAAAAAACAGTACGAGGCTCCCGCAACGACGCTGGTTCGTGTCGAACTTGAGAGCGACATCTGCGCCGCGAGCGTGACAAAAGAAAAAGAACCCACACACGAAGACCGTCATATCAACATCGAAACCCAAAAAGAGGGTCAGACTTACAGTCAGGACGAACTCGCCTGGGACTAAAATTATAATAGCTAACAATCATTTTTCACAAACAACAAACAAATGTTATTTAATAATTTAGTACGAAAATATTCGGTAGCAATCCTACCTCTGGCTGCAATAGCTTTGGGTGGATGCTCTGAAGAAGACGAACCTCTGCGCCCGTCGGCAGTACCTGCTATTCCCGGTGCAGCTATCGATTTCAGTCTGGCTCAAACTCCGGCTTCACGAACCGGCTACACGGATAAGCTCCAGATGGATTGGGTAGATGGCGATAAGGTTCATTTGTTCAGCGACAAGGCTCGGATTCAGAACGGTACGAAAGGTATTGGTCAGCATAAAGAACCTACATATGCTGTAGGTAATGTATCCTGTACCTACTCGGTTAATATCGTGGACCACAAATATCATGCCAATCTTTCGACTTTGGATAAGGATGGTTATTCCTTGCAGTGGCCCGAGAATGTTAAAGAAACCGAGTTCTTTACGTTTCTCGGTGCTTATCCCATGGAGCGTGTAGCCAACGGTCCCGCCAAAGATTCGTGGAAATTCGAAATGCACTACATGA
>CAMWNL010000215.1 GCA_947175585.1 uncultured Bacteroidales bacterium
GACCGCGCCCGGCAGTCTGGCGCCGGGCGGCAATGACGGCACCGTGGGGAAGCCCGGCACACTGCCGCGCCATCAAGGTGTTGGTCGATTGGGCCTCGTCAATCCATGTAATAAGCGGTTCAGTCATCAATCGTTGATAATTATATCGCGGGAGTTGTCATCGTTGACTCTGATGTCAACACGGACCGTGTCGTCAGGAAGAATATCTGCAATGCGTTCGGGCCATTCAAGGAAACACAACGCGCCTGAGTCAAAATAGTCTTCAACGCCAATCTCAAGCGCTTCATCAATACCTTCGAGACGATAGAGGTCAAAGTGATAAATCAGTTCGGCAGTAGTGTCTGAACGATATTCGTTGATGATTGCAAAAGAGGGGGAGTTAGTAACATCGTCCTCTACACCAAGACGGCGGCAGAGAGCATTGATAAAAGTAGTCTTGCCTGCGCCCATATCGCCATAAAATGCGTAGACGGTCTCATCGCCCATTGTTTCAACGAATTTTTCGGCTGCCTCGGGCAGTTTATCAAGAGAAGGAACGTGGATTGTTGTCATTATGATTCAGATTATTGGAATTTAAAAATTAAAGATTATTTTGCCGACAGAGTAATCAGCGGCACAAGCATCTCTTCGAGCGAGATACCGCCATGCTGGAACGTGTCGGTGTAGTATTGGACGTAGTGGTTATAGTTATTGGGGTAAGCAAAAAAATCGCGGTTAGTGGCAAATATATATGTAGTCGAGACATTAGGTGACGGCAATCCGAAACGGGTGGGATTTTTAATCTCGTAGACCTGCTTGGGATTGTAGCCCAAATTTTTGCCGAGTTTATAACGCAGATTTGTATTTACGTTGCGGTCACCGACTACTTTTATAGGATTGTCGACGCGGACTGTGCCGTGGTCAGTGGTCAATATCACTTTATAGCCCTTTGACGCTATGACCTTAAAGAACTCATAAGCCGAAGAGTGGCGAAACCATGACTCTGTCAGCGAGCGGTAAGCCGCGTTAGACGCCGCGAGTTCACGAATCATCTTTGACTCAGTGCGGGCGTGGGAAAGCATGTCGATAAAATTGAACACCACAACATTCAGATCATTGCGCTCCAGCTGGGCAAAGTCACGAATAAGGCGCTCGCCTGAAACAGTGTCATTGATTTTATTGTAAGAGAATTTACACTGGCGGCGATACCGCTCAAACTGAGTTGCAATCAGCGGAGACTCGTTGAGGTTTTTGCCTTCTTCGGAATCCTCGTCGACCCAAAGCTCGGGAAACATCTTAGCGATGCCAAGCGGCATAAGCCCCGAGAAGATCGCATTACGCGCATATTGGGTAGCTGTCGGCAGAATTGAAGTATACATGCCCTCCTCTACCGTAAAATAGTCAGTGAGCAACGGTTTGATAGTGCGCCACTGATCGAGGCGGAAGTTGTCAATAAGCACAAAGAATACTTTCTCACCTTTGTCAAGATGCGGAAATACTTTACGCGAAAAAATCTTATGACTCATCAAGGGCGCATCGTCGCCATCGGATGTGACCCAGGATTCATAGTTACGACGAACAAATTTGTTAAACTCAGAGTTAGCCTCGACCTTCTGCATCTCAAGAAGTTCGTCCATATTGGTATCAGTCGAAGCCAGTTCGAGTTCGCGATATACGAGTTTATCGTAAAGCGCATACCAGTCCTCGATAGAGCCGGCTGTGTTAATCTGCGAGGAGATGTTGCCAAAGTCACGACGATAGTCCTGAGTGGTCTGATCGGCAACCAGCCGGTCGCTATGGAGTATTTTTTTGATAGCAAGCAAAATCTGGCTCGGATTGACCGGCTTGATAAGATAATCGGCAATCTTACTGCCGACAGCCTGGTCCATGATGTTCTCCTCTTCACTCTTGGTAATCATGATTACGGGCAGATGAGGCTGGCGCTGCTTTATAAGCGCGAGAGTCTCAAGTCCGGTATAGCCGGGCATGTTCTCATCAAGGATGACGAGATCAAAATGCTCGCTGTCGGTCAGCGCGAGAGCATCACTACCGTTGTTTGCGGTAACCAGTTCGTAACCTTTGTTCCGTAAAAACATCAAGTGGGGCTTGAGAAGATCAATTTCATCGTCGGCCCAGAGTATGCGATATTGTGATTGAGATGTCATCATCGTTTTTGTTGTTATGGTTAGTCATCGAGAAGAGGGTCGTCACCTTCGCTTCCAAGGTCTGGATCAGGGGTCTTGACAGGAGCCGGAGCTGCGGGTTTAGGTTCGGGACGTGTGGCCGGTGTCTTGGGTTTCGGTTCCGGAACTGATGCATCCCGAGGTGTCTCAACCTCTTCGATTACCGGGGCAGGCGCATCAGTATCAGCCTCAGCCCGGTCGGCTTCATCAAGGGTCTCTATTTCATCGGGCGCAAGGATTCCGGCTTGGGCATCGACATAGTTCTGCTCTTCAAGATAACGGAAATAGTCATCAAATGTGCGACCTTCATTAATCATTTTTTCAAAGTTGGCGGCACTGATCGCAACAGGACGAACACCCGGCGGCAGTCTGAAATCACCAGACGAAGCCATCACCTGACGATAGTGATTTAACTCAGAGAGATTGTTGAATCCACGTATCACAATCATGCCGAGTCGTCCGAAATTCATCTGTTCGAGATCAAAGTATTTGACTACAAATGAACGGAAATTGTGGCGCGCTATTTCGAAGAGCAGTTCGTTGGTCGGGACTTCCGCCGCATCAAACACCATTACCAGAAGTTGTGATGTATCGGGATTCAGATCAAATTCGAGAGGAGTGTCAGCCGCCACAATACTATCGCCTCCGAGTTTGACATCCCAGATCATGCCACGGATATTACCGTTCTCGGGCGATTGCAATTTGCGGCCCTGCTGTATGCCTTTCATCCAAGATGCGGCAATGGGGGTAAGATCTGTATCGGGATAGCGCTCAAGCAGCTGCCTGATGGTCTCGGCAAATTTCTCCGGTTCGCGCTCGGTTACGTAAGCTAATGCATCGATAAACATAAATTTAGGCATAATCTCACTCATAGGGAATTGGTCGGCCATCTGAGCGTAAGCCGCATGCACGCGGTCATTACGGTTATTGAGATAGTCGTCATAGGCCTGTTCGTAGAGTTCGTGCTGACGCTGATCCATTTTACGAAGATTGTCAATATAATTTGGATCACGCATAGCCACGCCATATTTTGAATCAGGGAAATCAGACAGAATCAGCTGACGGTAGCGCTCTGCACGAGCTGTATCACCGGCTCGCATATACATCAAGTAGAGATTATAGTATACGTCGAGACGATAAATATTGTCGGGATAGTCCTTAAGCAGACGGTCAAATTCACGCTCAGCCGCAGTGTAGTCCTCAAGTTTGTCCTTGAGAATCACACCCATGTTGAACAGACCTTCCTGAATGATATCGTTGGCCGTGGCCCGCTCCGCATCATCTTTAGGAATCTGTGCGAGATAATATTCCGGATAGTGGGGATCGTCAACCTTTGACGGCTCGGCATCGCGAGCCTCATCGACTTTTTCATTAGAATCCGAATCTTCAGACTCATCGTCAGAATTGTCATCGTCTTCGTCATTAAAGTCAAGATTAAACGACGCCTTATTGCGCCGGCGCCAGTCGTCTTCAAGTTTACGCGAGCCCCAACGACGCTGGAATTCAGAGCGCCCGGCGTTGCGCGTGGCCGCATTGTAGAAGTACCACGAGTTATCGGCATTGATATTAAACGAATTAGGCGCATTTGCATTATCACCGAAAGCATTGCCTTCAGCCTCACGCGCCGCCAGATACTCTTCACGGGCCGCAGCCTCGGCTTCCTCCTTCTCTTTCTTCTTGAGTTCGTCAATAATCTTATTGATGATCGCGAGCTGTTGCTCGGGCGTCATATAGCTGAGCCGGAGCAGCGAGTCCTGAAGGGTTACGTTCTGAGAGTAGAGCGCAAGCTCATCAAGCACATCACTTCTACGGACGAGGGACGCATAGTCAGGAAATGTCTTGGGCAAGACAGGTACAGCTTCGGCATAACATGGCTGCGCGAGTTCATATTGTCCTCGGTCAAAATACAGACCGCCGAGTTTCACCTGAGTTATAGCTTTGTCTATGCCAGAACGGCTGCTTTTCTCAGCAGCCAGCCTATAATTATCAATGGCGTTGGCCGTATCGCCGCGAGAAAGATAGAGATTGCCTATCGCATAATAAATCTGATCAAGATATTCCTTGTTACGGTCATAATGAGTCATGCGTTTGAGCGCTTTAACCTCAGGGGTGATGTCAGCGCCATCGTAGACCTCGCTTTGCTTGATACGGCCGTTGAATTTCGTGCGATAGCTTGACGACG
>CAMWNL010000216.1 GCA_947175585.1 uncultured Bacteroidales bacterium
GTAGGGCACACGTTCGCGCAGGTCCTGGGCTACATCAGCCTGACAGTAGACAGGAAAAGAATCGGGGTAACAGTACGGGCGCAAGTCATCGATCCCACCGACATGGTCATAGTGAGAGTGAGTGAGGAGCACGGCCTGAAGGGATGGAGAGCCCACACGCAACATCTGCTCCCGGAAGTCGGGACCGCAGTCGATGAGCAAGTTGAAGCCGGGATTGACTTCGACCAACACTGATGCGCGAAGTCGTTTTTCGCGAGGGTCAGGGGATGAGCAGACCGCGCAGTTGCAGCCGATCTGTGGAACACCTGTCGAGGTGCCTGTGCCAAGAAATGTCAGTTTCATCAGATGCGATATCGGGTTAAAATGCCGTCTTCGAAAATCAGATATATGCCGTCGTCAAAATTCCACTGCTCGACGGTGGCGTTGTAGACAGGGATAGTGCGGTAACTGTTGGGCGCACCGAGGGCGAGACGACATTCATCGCGCGTCATGCCGATAGTGACCCGGCTGTCGGTGATAAGTGCCCACGTATCGTCGGTAATCTGTGGATAACGTTTGCGAGGGTTATCAAAGTTGAAGACAGTATGAAAGTTACGGGTAGCCGCCCGATCTTCACCGACAGTCATCGGAATCCAGAATTCCTGAGCGTCACCGTCATGACGGAAGTAGACGCGAAGGGGATAGATGTAAGTGCCCGGTTCGACGTGAGTGACTGTCACTGGTATGTGACGCTTGCCGACGGCTGCTTTGTCGACGGCTGCAGAGAACCATTTCGGAGTGCTGATATAGAAGACTTTGTCACGCATGGCCGAGTCTACTTTCTCAACTAACGAGCGCTCGACAGTGAAGGGCACATCAAGGCGTTCGCGCTGCAGGAGCTCGCCTATGGGAACGTTGACAAGATAGTGCAGGTCTCCGTCGGCACGGCTGTCATTGAAAACCAGGATAGTCGCACCTCCGCCTGTGACTGACGGCACCTCATCAAAGCGCTGGAAGATGAGGTCGTGGCCACTCAGGGAGTCACTGATATTATCGCCTGGTTGAAAGATAATCGAGATTTTATCATCTGCTATGTAGAAGCGTTTGCCGGCAGACCACGCGCCCGGTGACTGAGGTTTGATGTCGGTCAGATATAATTGCTCGGGGGTACGCTCGGCAGCGTCGCGCTTACGCACGTCGCCTGACGATATGCGCGGAGTGCTCTCAATGCCGGTGAAGCAGGAGTTAAGGAGCGCCGCCAATAAGGCGGCGCTTATTATCAGCGGAAGTCGTCTAATCACTTTTCAGTCGGTTCAAGCCCCATGTTATAAAGGATAAACGAATAGATGTCGGTGTACTCGTCGATGACTTTTGCGACAGGTTTGCCTGCTCCATGACCGGCTTTGCTGTCAATACGGATCAGCTTTGGCTCATCGCCGGTCTCTGCAGCCTGAAGCGTGGCGGCATACTTGAACGAGTGTGCCGGGACTACGCGGTCATCGTGGTCAGCGGTGGTGACCATGATTGCCGGGTAGGGTGTGCCGTCATTCTTGATATTGTGGCTCGGCGAGTATGCGAGCAGATATTCAGCCATTTCGGGAGAGTCGGCTGAGGTGCCGTAATCGTGGGCCCAGTTCCAGCCGATTGTGAAGAGGTGATAACGCATCATATCCATCACGCCGACACGTGGAATAGCGACGCGGAAAAGGTCGGGGCGCATGTTGGTCACGGCGCCTACGAGCAGACCGCCGTTGCTGCCGCCTTCGATAGCGATAAGGTCGGGGTTGGTCCAATCCTCGTTAATCATATATTCGGCGGCTGAGATAAAGTCGTTGAATACGTTAAGTTTCTGCTGCTTGGTGCCGGCAAGGTGCCAGTCTTCGCCATATTCGCCGCCTCCGCGGAGGTTGGTCTGGGCGTAGATACCGCCGTTTTCGAGCCAAAGCAAACGGTTGGGCGAGAAAGAGGGGTTGAGGGTGATATTGAAACCTCCGTAGCCATAAAGGTAGACGGGATTTTTACCGTCGCGCTGCAGACCTTTCTTATATGTGAGGAACATCGGTATCTTTGTACCGTCGGCCGAGGGGTAGAATACCTGTTCGGTCACATAATCGTCAGGATTGAAGCCCTGAATCTCGGTTGAGCGGAAGGGAGCGCTTTCGCCTGTCTCGACATTATAGGTCATGATTGTGGCAGGTGAAGTGAATGAGGTGAACGAATAGAACGCCTCGGGGTCTTTAGAGTTTGATGTAAACGACAGTGTGCCGTAGCCGGGAAGAGAAATCTCACGCACGGGAGTACCGTCGAGATTGTAGACATAAGCGTGGTGAGAGGCATCTTTGTCGTAGGTGAGAATCATTTTGTCACCGGCAAAACGGGCGCCGACAAGAACGGCGTCATTGTTTTCGGGAACGAGTTCCTTCCAGTTGGCGCGCTGAGGAGCTTTGATGTCGGCAGTGACGAGACGGTAGCGAGGAGCACCGGCCGAGGTGAAGATATAGAGCTTGCCGTCGCGAGCATCGATGACGCTGATATCGCTGTCTTGCGAGTCCTCGACAGTAACCCACTGTGAGTTGGGCTTGGTGAGGTCTTTTATATATAATGAGTTGCCGTTGCCTGCGCCTCCACCCATGACGATGAGTGTCGACTCGTCGTCGGTGATGTCGACGCTATGGAAGTGGAGCGGCTCGTCGGGGTTCTCGTAGATAACCTTGTCGGCCGACTGAGGTGTGCCGAGTTTGTGATAATATACCTTGTGGTATTCGTTGGCGTTGGAGAACTCTTTGCCGTCGGCCGGTTTATCGTATGCGCTGTAGTAGAAACCGTCACCCTGCCATGCGGCGCCGGTAAACTTGGCCCATTCGATATGGTCATCGAGCAACTTGCCTGTGGCAGAGTCGAGGACATATATTTCTGTCCAGTCGCTGCCGCTGCGCGAGATGGTGTAAGCGATGTATTTACCGTCGTGGGACTGGAAAACTCCGGTCAGGGCAACTGTGCCGTCGTCAGAGAGTTTGTTTGGGTCAAGGAAAACCTCGGCCTCACCGTCGGGGGTGTCAGAGCGGTAGAGAACATGCTGGTTCTGGAGACCATCGTTTTTGTAGAAGTAATATTTGCCGTCGTTGAATTTCGATGGCATGCCTATCTTGGGATAATTGTTGAGCTTCTGGAGACGCAGGCGTATGGAATTACGGAATGGAATCTGAGACAGATAGCGCTGCGTAACGGCATTTTCAGCCTCAACCCACGCGAGCGTGGCGGCTGCCGTGTCATTTTCGAGCGGGCGGTAGGGGTCAGCGACTTCGTGGCCGAAGTAGTTGTCGACAGTTGCGTCGGCCGGCGCCTGGGGATAGGTCAGCCGTGCCTGTTTTGAGCAGGATGCTGCGGTCAAAGCCATAAGGGCGATAGTTGGAATTAGACGTGACATTGATTCTGAAAAAATAAAGTTAGCGAGCGTTGGTCGCTCAATTAATAGCTTAATTATGCAAAGATAATAAATATCTTCGACATAGATCTTTTTGCGACCGGAAACTTGGAACAGCCATACGGCTCTTTCATTTAAGATTTCGTCTTATTCTCAAGAAATGGGTTCTTATATAGTGAGAGCAATACGTGCAAGAGGAGAAAACCTGGATGCGAACAATTGATAGAGGGAGCATGGCATAAAAAAGGTTGCGAGGTGAATTGCAACCGTCTTCTTATGAATGGATTTTGCATTTGATCAGCGGATGAGTGCTCGACCGCCACAAACGAGAAGTACGCCGATGATTACGCTTGCGCAGAGGTAGATGATACCAGTGGCCCACTCTCCTTTGTTGCCAAGCACCAAGAGATCATTGGCAAACGATGAGAATGTGGTGAATCCTCCACAGAAACCTGTGATAAGGAGGACGTTTTCGCTTGGAGTCATGACGTGTGCTTTTTCGAGAAGTCCGAAGAAAAGGCCGATAATGAAGCATCCGATGATGTTGACAAGGAACGTGCCCATAGGAAACGCGGAGTGGAACATGCCTGACGCCCATTTGCCAAGCAGATAGCGACCGCAAGTGCCGACAAAACCGCCGCATCCTGCTAAAATCATTGCTTTAATCATAATGGATCTGTTTTAGAATTTTGAATAGTTGATGGGTTTGGGGGATAAAAAAAATTGATTTGTCTCTCGACAAACCAATCTAGTTAACCTTAAATCTATACCATGAAAAACACGATGCAAATTTAGTGGCGTTTTGTTAATTTTGCAAGCGTTTTGGTGGAAAAATGAGAGTCTGTTAACTTTTATTATTGATTTGTGGCTTGAGAGCTGTCGATTTGACGGCACTCTATGATGTGGAGGCTGTCGACAAGTATGTGATGTGCC
>CAMWNL010000217.1 GCA_947175585.1 uncultured Bacteroidales bacterium
GGAATATATCCGTTTATAAATGTAGGGAAATGAAATGTGCAAATAAAAAATTAACATTCAGCTATTTATGGCCGAATGTTAATTTTTTATTAGGACAGCAGTGCACCCTGGTGCGTCCGGGTAAATAGCGCTGCATTTTTGATTACAGGTGTAGGTCCCCTGGTACGTCCGGGTAAACAGCGTTGCATTTTTGATTGCAGGTGTAGGTCAAGGTGCTTCCGGGTAAACATATTTGCAATTTTGATTGCAGATGGACCCACCGGGGCTTCTGACCAATAAATATTGTGATAATAATATTTTATATAAATATAGTGCGTTAAAAATTTGCATATATAAAATATGTATTATAATTTTGCCATGTATTTAGTTTTTAATCAAAACACACATTCAGTCATGAACCACGAATTTGTACAAGGCATGAAATTTGCCGAGAAAAGTACCGTAATCAGCTATCTCTACGAAAACGTATGGAAACAACAAACCACCTGCCTCCTCCATGCTCCTGTGGAAATCGACAAAAGCAGAAAGGCTTTGGAAATTGCAGCTTCAATCGGTAACAAGGGTAAAACCGTAGTCTATATCGACACCGAGAACCGCGCCGAGGATCATCGCGACATCCTCAGCCGAGCACACAACGTCATTGTTTATAAGCCCGGATATGACAGTTACGATTGCACTTTAGACTATGCCGATATCGTTTTTGCCGGTATTGAGGCAGCCGTTTCACGCTATGGAGCACGTATTTTCGTGATTGACTCCATCACCCGTATCGCCGCAATGTCGTTCGGCCGCAACTCCTCGCCTGCTTACATCATGAAGCGTCTCGCCTCGCTTCAGGCACGCTACAAACTCTCTCTGCTCGTCATCGCTCACAATTCTACCAAAGCGACTGAACGTTCGCTTCTCCATCTATCCTATTCTCAGATCGACCTCACTCCTGAAAAAAGCGACAGGAAGTCGTCAGCGAAACGCACAGATAAATCTGACGCAGAACTGTGCTCACGTCCGACCGTGAACCCTGTCAGCGAAACTGTCAGTCAGCCTGCTCATTCAAAATACATCCCAGACGCGTCTGCTGACTTTATCACCGCTTCCGCCACTCATCTTGTCCAGCCTGCCCTGCGCACGTAATCCTCGAATTCTGTTCATGGCGCTTGGCTGACAGACCGATTGAAGTATAAAAATGCCGGTAAATCGTGCTTGTTATTTTGAATTTTGATTATTTTTGCAATCATGAAGGATAATAATAAGTACATTATTCGCTCGCTTGAAAGAGAGAGTTTTGATTGCGTTGCAGATGCATTTTTGCGCGCGTTTGAAGATTATGACTTGACTTTCGACAGGCAGCGTCTACGCGATATGCTTGTTCGCCGTGGAGCAGATATGGAGCTTTCATTCGGTGCATTTTATAATGGAGAACTTGTATCATTTATACTCAACGGCATTGCAGATTACGCCGGTCGGAAAACCGCTTATGATACTGGCACCGGTACAGTGAGCAGCGCTCGTGGCGCGGGATTGATCGATCGTATTTTTCAATGGTCATTGCCTCGTCTGCGGAATGCCGGTGTTGAGCGATATCTGCTTGAGGTCTTGACCCATAATACCCCGGCAATAAAGATATATCGACGCATGGGCTTCGATATAACGCGTCGTTTTGATTGTTTTGCAGGTCAAGCCGAAGATATATCGATTGATTCTGCGGAAAATGAAAATCTTGAAATCAGACGAGGACGTATATGTGATATCGAAAGATTGCAGCATTTCTGTGATTTTGCACCATCCTGGCAGAACTCGCTTTCATCAATATTGCGGGCCGAAAAGACGATGGAGTGTCTGATAGCCTGTTTGAGTGATAATACCCCTGTCGGCTATTTGGTCGCCGAACCGGCTTATGGCGATATTGCTCAGATTGCAGTTGCTCCGGACTACAGACGTCGCGGAGTTGCGCGTCGGCTTCTAAGGAATATCATAAGTCTGCATGCTTGTGACAATTGGCGCGTTGTCAATATTCCTGATGACTATCTTCCGATGAAGCTCTTTCTGCAGGCTGACGGTTTTGGTCTTACATGCAGTCAATACGAGATGATGCGATCTCTGTGAATTATGCCTCTTCACTGTATATCCGTTCGATAAGGCCGTTGATCAGCTCGGTGTCGGAGAGTAGGGTATGAAGACGTTTAAGTCTGACAGCGTTATCGCTCCACGGTATCCAGATTTTGAGGTATCCGTTTGGACCGTATTTATTTTCAAGATGCTCGCGTGTACGTTCTATCTGGCCTGCTTTATCTAAATCCGGATAATTGGCAAGCCCATATTGAATTGTGCGTCGTATTATCGTTTCCGGGTCGATACATCGGTCAGCTTCTGCGACAATAAGGCCGTAGTTGCTTCGAGGTTTGGATTTGTTTGAAGCGCGGTGATCTTCGATCGCGTCTGCCATAACCGAGATTTGTGTATCAGTAAAATGCTTTTTGATGAACGGGTCGTCTTTCAGTATTTTGGCTGAATCTATATGATGATATTCTCTGCCGTTGACAAGTCCGAGATCATGATATGCGGCGATGATGTAAGCCATATTCCTATCTATTTCCGGCAGATGCTTTGACAATCTGAGGCTTTGTGATATTACGGTCTTGACGTGGTCGCAGCGGTGAGCCTTATCAAACGTTTCGTATCTTGGTATGATATATTTTTCGACATAATTTGCTATATCATTGTCGACTCCGTATATAATCGGATAAATGACCGGAAAGCAGTCTGCGATGAAGTCAGGATTGGCGGTTTTGAGTAAATCTCCGGTTTGGTTACCGTAAGTGACACCACATGTTAACGTTCCGGCGTTTTTACCCATCTTGATATCAACCGTTGCATCACCTACGACCATGGTACTGTCGGTGTCCCAGCCGAGTTTTGAGCAGATGGCGATGACCGGGTCCGGTGCAGGTTTGCCATGACTGATATCGTCACCTCCGACGATGTCGTCAAATATGTCAGCCATATTAAATATGTGTATATATTCGTCAAGTGATCTGTGACTGCGGCTGCTTGCGATAGCAAGTCTATAACCGTCTTCGTTTAATCTCCGCAATGTCTCAACCACTCCGGGATAGCAACTTACATTGAGCGGTCGTTTGAGTCGCTCGAAAATCCGGCGGTAAGTTGATGCATAATGTTTGCCTTTTTCCGGTTCATCAGGCCAGAGCACTGACGGTATATCTTCCAATCTCAGGCCGATAGTAGAGCGGCACTCATCGTCACTTTTAGCTTCAAGTTTCAATTCTTTGATAGTCGCCTGCATCGTGGTGATAATCAGTGGAGCTGTGTCGACAAGTGTTCCGTCAAAGTCAAATATGATGTTCGATATATTGGTATTCATAATTTTTGAAACTTACTTACAAATATAGGGTAATTAATTGAGACTATCAGATAAGTAAATAGGAAAAATAAGACTATAATTTTGCTCGAAAAAGTAATATAGGTAAGTAAAATCGAAAAACTGGTTATCGTTTTTTCAATAAAATGGCTTATATTTGTATTGTAATAAAACTATGACCTTAAAATGAGAAAAATACTTATACTATCAGCTCTGGTATCAGGCGGCATCGCTTTTCAGGCTACTGCTCGCGGTACTTGGACAATCCAGAGCGTTGAATACTCCGTCGATACTCTCTATCATGCTACAGTCGGACCGGGCACGACGGAGACCGAATTACGTATCGAGGCTACTGAAGGCTCATCGTCTGTCGTAAACAATGTCTTTTATACCGTAACTGAGCTGGATAATCCTTATGTTGAGATGCGTGTGGCTAAGGCCGGCAATCACATGCGCATGCTTGAGACTGTCCCCGAAATCGCAGCCCGTATGAATCAGCCCGGCGAACGATATTTTGCCGGAATCAATGCCGACTTCTTCAATATGGGCGATCCCTATAACTCTATCGGTATGTGTGTTGCCAACGGATTTCTGACAAATTATGCTACCGACGGGGCAGACATTGATCCTTACTATCTCATAATTAATAATAATGGCGAACCAATATTCTCGCGTCACGTCTATAATGATTGGGAAGGCTCGATGACATTTGAATCCGGTGCGAAATATTCATTTCATCTCAACACCCGTCGTGGCGACGATGAAATACTGCTCTACACTCCGCAATGGCAGTTCTACGACAGTTACTCCGGCAAGATGCATAAAGCAGGATATACAGGTACAAACGCCTACGGTGTGGAAGTGAAGGTGCGTCCGGTAGGAGAGAATGTCCTATATGGCAACAGTCTGCAACTCGAAGTTATAGAGCAACCTGAAGTCGAAGTGGGTAAT
>CAMWNL010000218.1 GCA_947175585.1 uncultured Bacteroidales bacterium
ATCCCATGCGGTGCAGACCGGCTGATCCTCGAAAAGCTGCAGGTGGGCCGTGTCGGCGAGCCAGTTGCGGTGTATCGCCTTATGATGGATAAGCAGACAGAAGGGTTTCGATTTGTCGTGCTCGTTTTCGAGCCAGTCGAGACTCTTGTCGGTTATCAGGTCGGTGAGATATCCGTGCACCCTGACTGTGTCGCCCGACTCCACGATGAAATCCGGGTTATAATAGTCACCCTGACCGGGCACAATCTCCCAACGGTCAAATCCCTGCGGCAGACTCTCAAGATGCCACTTGCCGAAAAGAGCGGTCTCGTATCCGGCGTTCTGAAGATGCTTGGTAAAAGTGGGCTGCGAACTGTCAAACACACAGGTCGTATTGTCTGTGAATCCGTTTTTATGGCTATGCTTGCCGGTGAGCATACATGCGCGGCTCGGACCCGACAGAGAGTTGGCTACAAAACTGTTGGTGAATCTTACACCGTCGTTAGCGATGCGGTCGAGATTGGGTGTATGAGCAAACCGCTTGTCATAACAGCTCATCATCTGAGCCGTATGGTCGTCGGTCATGATGTAGACGATGTTAAACGGTTTTTTTTCGGGTTCTGCAGCTTTGGCCTTGGTGCAGGACTGTGTGGCGACAACGCCTGCCGCCGCAGCAGCTGTCGAGACAGCCGAGATTACAATTGCTTTACTGTATTGCTTAGTCATGGTTAATAATAGGTTGACACTGATAAAAATTTTCTCGTAAAGTTAGTTATTATTTTAAAAATGAATGTAATAAAACAAGAAAAAAACAATAAAACAGCCGTCGTCCCCCTGCCGGGGCATCTCAGACCGCGCTTTTTCCGCAATTTTATATTTTATTAATGACCTCCAAAGTTTGGAATATTACAAAATTTATCTAATTTTGCCTCCTGATCATTCAAATATATATTCCTGAGCATGAATGTGAGATAAAAACCAAACTCACCCTCCCGAATACTTGTAATTATTACCGATTAAATTAACCAATAAACAATATCATCCAAAACCAAAAAGAAATGACACGTTTATTTTTTCTTTTACTCGCTTTCATCAGCGTTTGTAACATGTCAGCCGCAGTTCCGGCATACACAGACCAGAAAATCGATCTGCGTTCAGTAGTCTATGAGAGTGGCGACGGCGTATCGAAATTCTATCGTATCCCGGCCATCTACACTATGCCCGACGGTACAATTGTCACTGTCGCTGACCGTCGTCTCGACAGCAATAAAGACCTCCCCGGCCGCATCGACGTAGTTTGCCGCACATCAAATGATCGTGGCGCTACATGGAGCGAAACGAGCGTTGTCGCCGCTCATGACGAAGGTGGCGGTTACGGCGACCCGGCTCTCGGCTACGACCCGAAGACAGGCGATCTCGTCTGCGTATTCACTCACGGCAACGGCCTGTGGGAGTCCGTAGAGGGCGATCATGCTTTTATTAATGTGTCACGCAGCTCTGACGGTGGCAAGACATGGACAGCCCCCGTCGATATCACTCCCGGCATTTTTTCTCAGAAAAAGGGCGAAGCTCCTGTTCATGCCATGACAGCTTTCGCTTCTTCAGGCCGCATCCTCACCGACTCTAAAGGCGACATGTGGTTTGTGCTCATCGCCCGTCCTTATGACCAGAAATGGCCCCTGTCATGCTACGCTGTCCGCAGTACCGACGGCGGCAAGACCTGGGCTGCCCTTCCCTATCGCGTAGACGCTGCCGGTGACGAATCAAAGATTGTCGAGCTCAAAGACGGCCGCCACATGATGAGTATCCGCAACAAAGACAAGGGCTACCGTAAATTTGCCTACACAAGCGACGGCGGTCAGACCTGGACCGAACCCGTTGTTTCTACATCTCTCGCTGATCCCGCCTGCAACGGTGACGTTATCGCTCTGAGCGACGGCACACTCATCCACAGCATCCCCGACAGCCACACAAGCCGTGAGAACGTTTCGCTTTACACCTCGAAAGACAACGGCGAGACCTGGGAGCAACTTGCGGTGATATGCCCGACCGGCAGTGCATACTCAGCAATCACTCCTATCGACGACAACACTATCGGCGTCCTCTCTGAAGAAGACTCGTCGAAAGGCGGCTACAGACTGTGGTTCACACGTGTAAGACTCGATGAAAACAAATAATCGCTCCACGCACTTCCCCTCATAACCAGATAAATATTTTCGACATGACAGCCTGCGGCAACCTTCGGGATGCCGCAGGCTGTCAGTAATCTGAGACACTGATTCTAAAAATGATCGACCAGCAATATTACCCCACCCCTTTCGCTTATCCTGTCTATGTCATGGCCAAGCCGGCCGGCCCGGGCTGTAATCTCGCGTGCGATTACTGCTACTACCTCGACAAAGCCGATCTATATCAGGCTCGTGGCGCAAAAAACATGACCGACGCCACTCTTGAGCGATATATTCGTTCTTACATCGAGTCTCAGACCCTCCCGGCTGTCCAGTTTACCTGGCATGGCGGAGAGACCATGCTTCGCCCCGTCTCATTCTATAAGCGCGCCATCGAACTGCAGCAGCGCTATGCCGGCGGACGTCGCGTTGAAAACTGCATCCAGACCAACGGCACTCTGCTCACCGACGAGTGGTGCCGCTTCCTGCGCGATCACGGCTGGTTGGTCGGCCTCTCGATTGACGGGCCTCAGGAGTTTCACGACGAGTACCGCCGGGCCCGCGACGGCAAGCCTACGTTTCACAGGGTGATGCGCGCTGTCGACATGCTCAACCGCTATGGTGTCGACTGGAACGCTATGGCCGTCGTCAACGACTATAACGCCGACTATCCTGACGAATTTTACAACTTTTTTAAGCAGATCGGTTGCCGCTACATCCAGTTCACACCCGTAGTCGAGCGCCTGACGGCTGATGGTCATATTGCCGCGGTCTCCTCGCCGGGCGAACTCGCGCCCTTCTCCGTCACTCCCGCGCAGTGGGGTGACTTTCTCTGCCGTGTCTTTGACCTATGGGTTAAAAGCGACGTCGGCGAAACTTTCGTTCAGATTTTCGATGCTACCCTTGCCAACTATGTCGGCGTAGAGCCCGGTGTCTGTACTCTCGCCTCTGTCTGCGGCCACGCCGGCGTGATGGAACACAACGGCGATGTCTACTGCTGCGACCACTTCGTCTTTCCAGAATACCTGTTGGGCAACATCCACGACGCCACAATAGCTGAAATGATGTACAGCGAGCGTGAGCGAGCTTTCGGCGCCGCAAAAAAAACGGCACTGCCCGACCAATGCAAGCAGTGCCAATTTCTAAAACTGTGTAACGGCGAATGTCCTCGCAATCGTTTCTGTCTTACAGCCGACGGCCAACCGGGTCTGAACTATCTCTGCGAAGGCTATCGACAGTTCTTCGCTCACTCAGCCCCTTACTTTCAATTCATGGCCGAAGAGCTGCGCAATCAACGTCCGCCGTCCAACGTCATGAAAGCCATAATTTCTCAAGGCACTGTCACCCTGAAATGAGGATTATCAGTGTGCTGCGCCCTGATGATTTCAATCATAGCGCTCACCAGTTCCGGATGGTCGGCCGCCACGTTGTTATCTTCGTGGATATCTTCAGCCAGATTATATAGCTCAGGCACGCCTTTTTTAACCACCAGCTTCCAGTCGCCCTGACGCAGTCCTATCTGATCTGTCTCATTAAACTCCCAGTAGAGAAATTCATGTCTCGGTTGCTCTGCGCCCAGTAATTCAGGCAGAAACGATATGCCGTCTTCGCCTTCCGGCGACTTCTCACCGACGATTTCTTTAAGCGTAGGCATAACGTCGTAGAAAGCCAACTGGTGGTCGCTCTCGCTACCGGCCTCTATGTGTCCGGGCCAGCTTACGATAAACGGCACTCTGATGCCGCCTTCGTGACACGACCGCTTGATGCCGCGCAATTTGCCGTCACGGCCGAAAAACTGCGGATCGGCTCCACCCTCCTCGTGAGGGCCGTTGTCGCTCGTGAATACCACTATCGTGTTGTCGGCCAAGCCTTTTTCTTCGAGTTTCGCAACAATTTCGCCGACATACGCATCCAGGCGGCTTATCATCGCCGCAAACTGAGCGTGAGTGTGGATTGTCGGGTTATAACGCGATCCCTCCTGACCGCCCCAGGTCTTATCCTGAAAAAATTTACGCTTGTAACCCTCAAGCAACGAATCAGCCGGCTGCACCAGCTCAGCGTGGGGCAGCGTATAGGTCATAACGCCGAAAAAAGGCGTCTCACCGTCCTGCTTGTCAAGCCACTTCATCGCCTCCTGATGAATCATATCCGCCGAATAT
>CAMWNL010000219.1 GCA_947175585.1 uncultured Bacteroidales bacterium
ATTCTGTCTAACCATGTTTGGATAGTGCTATTTACTTAGATTTAATAATAAATCAAATCACAATAAAGTGGAAAATAAATCATATACTTACGATGATGCTTTTAAGGCATCATTAAATTACTTTGGTGGAGACGAACTTGCGGCTCGTGTCTGGGTTAGCAAATATGCTCTCAAAGATTCATTCGGCAATATTTTCGAACGGACTCCTGACGATATGCACCATCGAATAGCTGCTGAAATCGCACGTATCGAAAGTAAGTATCCCAATCCGATGAGCGAGGATGAAATCTTTTCTTTGCTTAAAGATTTCCGCTATATAGTGCCGCAGGGTAGTCCGATGTCGGGCATTGGCAATAATTATCAGGTTGGGTCATTGTCAAACTGTTTCGTGATAGGTCTTGACGGTAACCCTGATTCCTATGGCGGTATAATAAAGATTGATGAGGAGCAGGTTCAGCTTATGAAACGTCGCGGTGGCGTTGGTCATGACCTCTCGCATATACGTCCGAAAGGAACGCCCGTCAAAAACTCAGCACTGACTTCGACCGGACTTGTTCCTTTTATGGAGCGTTACTCTAATTCAACTCGCGAAGTTGCTCAGGACGGCCGCCGAGGAGCGCTTATGATGACGGTCTCTATCAAGCATCCCGATTCTGAGGCTTTCATTGACGCTAAGATGACTGAAGGTAAGGTGACCGGAGCGAATGTTTCAGTCCGTATTGATGATGACTTTATGAAAGCGGCGACCGAAGGAGGTGTCTACATCCAGCAATATCCGGTTACAGGCGAAGCGACTGTGACAAAGGAGACTGATGCAAAGGCTCTTTGGGCTAAGATTATCCATAATGCATGGAAATCGGCTGAGCCTGGTGTACTCTTTTGGGATACGATCACTCGTGAATCTGTGCCTGACTGCTATGCTGATTTGGGATTCCGCACTATTTCGACCAATCCATGCGGCGAGATACCTCTTTGTCCATACGACAGCTGCCGATTACTTGCGGTTAACCTCTATTCTTATGTGAAAAATCCGTTCACTCCGGAAGCAAGTTTTGATTTTGATTTATTCAAGGAACACATTACGAAGGCTCAGCGCATAATGGACGATATCATCGATCTTGAGATGGAAAAGATTGATGCCATCCTTACCAAGATTGACGCGGATCCCGAAACTCCTGAAGTTAAAGCTTCAGAGCGTAATCTTTGGCAGAAAATCAAGACAAAGACACTTAAGGGACGCCGCACGGGTGTAGGCACAACGGCCGAAGGTGATATGCTTGCTGCTCTCGGACTGAAATACGGTACTCCCGAGGCCACGGATTTTTCGGAAAATGTCCACAAGGTTCTTGCGTTGGCCGCTTATAATTCATCTGTAACTCTTGCTGAGGAGCGTGGTGCGTTTGAGATATTTGATGCTGACCGCGAGAAAAACAATCCTTATATCAATCGTCTTGGTGAAGCTGATCCGGCTTTATTGGAACGTATGCGTAAGCACGGCCGTCGTAATATCGCGTGTCTTACGATTGCACCTACCGGCACGACAAGTCTCATGACTCGCACGACTTCCGGTATAGAGCCTGTTTTCCTGCCCGTCTATAAACGTCGTCGTAAGGTTAACCCTAATGATACAGATGTGCGTGTTGATTTTGTTGACGAATCAGGCGACGCATTTGAAGAGTATATCGTCTATCATCCCAAATTCATAGATTGGATGGTGATAAACGGCATAGAAGTAAGAAATGATTATACTCAGGAACAACTTGACGAAATCGTAAGTCGGTCTCCTTATGCCGGTGCCACTTCTAATGATATTGATTGGCTTGAAAAAGTAAAGATGCAGGGACGTATTCAGAAGTGGGTTGATCACTCAATTTCTGTAACTATCAATCTTCCGGCTGATGTCTCTGAGGAGTTGGTTAACAATCTCTATGTCGAGGCTTGGCGTTCGGGCTGTAAAGGCTGTACAGTCTATCGTGACGGTTCTCGCTCAGGAGTGCTCGTCGCGCTTGAGAAAAAATCGCCGGAGGTCACTCCTGAAATCAAGCCTCATGTTGCCAAGCGTCCCATTGAGCTTGAGGCAGACGTTGTACGTTTCCAGAACAATAAAGAAAAGTGGATTGCCTTTGTCGGTCTTATTGACGGAGTGCCTTATGAAATTTTCACCGGTCTTGCCGATGACGAAGACGGTATATTCTGTCCGAAGTCTGTTACTCACGGTAAGATTATAAAGGCTATTGACGAAAAAGGCAATAAGCGCTATGATTTCCAGTTTATTAACAAGCGTGGTTACAAGACTACGATTGAAGGTCTGTCTGATAAGTTCAATCCGGAATATTGGAACTATGCTAAACTTATATCTGGTGTACTCCGTTATGGTATGCCTATCGATCAGGTGTTGAAACTTGTCGGAGGTCTGGAACTGGATTCTCAGTCTATCAATACATGGAAAATGGGTGTTGAACGTGCGCTTAAAAAATACCTTCCCAACGGTACGAAAGCCAGTGGTCAGACCTGTCCTAATTGTGGACACGAAACTCTGATTTATCAGGAAGGTTGTCTGATATGCACTTCCTGTGGCACCTCAAAATGCGGCTGATAAAATTCCGAAAATAATTATCTCAAGCAGACCGGTGGCCTTGCGGTTGCCGGCCTGCTTTAATTTTTACATGACTAGTAAATGCGTCTTGGAGAAAGTATAATATTGACAGTCGAGTACGCATTTATGTAATGCGTGAATTTATAGATTATCAGAATTTAAACTCTACGCCGCCCATGATTGTGGTGCCAGGCATTGGGCAACCATAGATTATCTGGTAATGCTTGTTGGTGATATTGTCGAGTTTCACTGACAATGTGACGGGAACCGAGCCATGGAGAGTATATGCACCCCTGAAGTTCAGCAATGTGTAGCTTGTACGGCCATTATCCGGCGCACCGTTATACATACTCCAGATACTTGTCTCGTCGAGAGTGAAACTGAATTGGCCGGGAGTCCAGTTAATTTCTGTGTTCAGTTTGTTTTTGGGGGAATATAGAGTCATCGCGTTTGTGTGCAGATAGCTGTAATTAGCGTTTAGCATCACTGTAGGGGAGAGCCGGTAGGCTCCTTCGAGTTCGAAACCTTTGTTGATGAAACCGCCGGTATTGGTATTGCGAGGACGTCCCTCGACCATTACAGTCTGAATCATGTTATCTCCGTCTATGAAAAATAATGCAGCACCGACCATCAGATTACCATCCATAAAATGCTGACGGTAGCTCAACTCGTAGTTCAGCATATATTCAGGTTTGAGATCCGGGTTGGCCGGTGGATAGAGATAGAGTTCGCGTATATTGGGAGAACGGAAGCCCTTACTGAATGAAGCCTTGATCTGAGAATCATGACCTGGTCTGAAAATCACCCCTGCCTGAGGCACCCATACATTGCCATAAGTAGAGCCGTGCTGTAAGCGCACACCGGCGTTGACATTGATGATATTTCTTATGAAGCCTTGCTGCATCATGAGGTAGCCGGCAACTTCGTTGACGCTATGTTCTGACTCCGAAGATCTCTCTGACTTATCGGCTTTGGATGTATTCCACACATGGCCACCCCATCGCTGGAAGTCTACGCCTGCCGATAGGTCGTTATCTCGCCAGAGATACATTGTCTGATATAATGTGACGCCAAGATTATAGTCCGTTGAGTTGAAAAGATAGTCCTTAGGCGTTGTGCCGGGAGTGTTACCGTCATCTACTTTGTGTCGCCCCCAGCTTATATAAGCCTGCAGACCACCGTCAGCTATGCCATAGGTGTCTTTGATATTTATTGCTCCTGTGCCACGCGACATATCTGTCCACATGTTTTCGAGGGGAGCTTGCTCTGTGCCTGGATTATTGGCGTGAGTTTGCGTGAGTTCGGCTGTTCCGCTTACAGACCAGTTGTCGCTGGCGGCATATTGGAGCTGCATAAATTCATTGGCGAGCCAGAATTCACTGCCCTTGCGATTACCGTTACTGCGGTCAAGCTGTCCTGACAAAGTTGATGAGAATTTATTCTTTTTGTAGCCCGAAGAGAAGGCAAATTTTTCAGTCGTAAATGATCCGAACATTGCTCGTGCGCGTCCGCTGACTCCGTCTTTGCGCTGGCGGCGAGTGATTATGTTGACAGAGCCGCCCATGGCGTTGGAGCCATAGAGCAGAGACGACGGACCTTTGACAACTTCGATGCTCTCTACTCCGTTAGCCACATAAGTGTCGGACACTGAATGACCGAATACCCCGGCCCATTGCGGTTGCCCATCAATCATAAACAGCACT
>CAMWNL010000220.1 GCA_947175585.1 uncultured Bacteroidales bacterium
CGCATATAGACTGTCGCCCCCGAAGCATATTCCGAGGCCGACTGGCAAGCATCAAGTTTGTTGGCATTGTAAAGTGAGACTGATTCGAGTGTGGAAAGTGAATACTTACCTAAGTCAACTGTCCCGTTTTGGGCGTTAGTGATTCTGATGCCGTCGATATAGACTCCGACGTGCTGGGCGCCAAGAGAGCGAACGTTGATAGTTTTAAGACCGCCGAGACCGCCGTAATCCTTAATCTGGACACCTGCAAAATATTTCAAGGCATCGGCAATTGAAGTCGTTGACAGCGCTTGCAGCTCCGGACCGGCCAATTCCTGAACGGTCACAAGTTTGCGCGGAGAAACCGCCGTCACCGACACTTCGTCAAGTGAAATGACACTATCCGCGTTTTCCGCAGCGAACGCCGACACGCAATTTGCAATATTCATAAAAATGAACATGCACATAAGTACGTATAACAGCCTCAGAGAGGTAGTTTTCATTTTCCAATATGTCTATCGCTACGCTTGACCTCGAGCGCATTTCTTGTGCGAATTAATAATATTGGCAGGTCTTCTGACTTATTCCTTTCCTCACCGCCTTCCCAACCGTCGCACTCTTGCTTGGTCAGTGGCATCATGGTGCTGAAATATTAGAACTTACAGCAGCGGGCCTGTTCGAGATTCTCACTCGATTCCCTTTTAATCGCGTTTATAGCGAACCAATTCGTTGTAAAATCACCGCAAATGTATTAATTATTTTTCACAGTGCAAAATATTTTTTTTCATGGTCGAGATTCGTTAGGCAGCGGCAAATATATACTACTGTCACAAACTTCCCCGCCTTCTCTCTGTCTTATCTTTTACATTTTACGGCTAACGAGGTCACTCTTTTTACAAACTCAGACTTGGCTCGTGTATATCCGTCACGATTATTACGATACTCGGGCAACAGGCTTAGCTTCAACGACTCGTACTCTTTAGCCACTTCGTGGTGGGCTATGAGATAGTCACGGAAATAGATTTCGTCATTATCGCCATAAGCCCTCACATGAATATGGAATACCTTCTCGGCAAAACCCATAAGAGTGTAGCCTTTATTGAAACTCATCCGCATTTCAGACTCCGACATGCAGATATAACCTGATTTCTCCAATAATACCTTCATCCGCTGCCAATCTGAATCTCCTGACACCTCGACGAGAATATCTATAATCGGTTTTGCATATATCCCCGGTACAGCCGTACTTCCGATATGACTTATTTGCGGAGAATAATCAGGTAACAGTGCTGAAAGTAAACCGATTTCGTCTGCCGCCCACTCTTTCCATACGTCACTATGCGGCACGAGCTCTATCGGAAAAAGCTCCCAAAGCTCCTCCAGTGTCATATCTTTCAGGTCTTTTATAAACTTATCCGTCATCATATCTGACCCCATACCAATCTCACTATAAACAGGCCGTAAGCAATAGAGCCGTCGCTTTTGATTTATAGAAATCTTCGAGATATGCGGTTAAATGACGATAAAGTGCCATATATCAATTATTTTCCAACAAAATTAATAATTTCATGCCGTTTTTCCAAGGTATTTTAGTCGATTTTTGCCGTTTTTCCAAGGTGATTTTGCCGTTTTTTGCCGTTTTTCCAAGATTTTCTGCTAGCCCATAAAAAATAAAGCCTACCGCAATCCGACTGACTACGGCAGACAATGGTGGTTATGGTCGGAGATGATTTTACATAGTAAGCTCTCCGGGAAGTACGGGCATCGCACCGTTTTTAGTGCATACATAAGCCGAGGTCTCCACTGCTTTTGCGTGAGCTTCGACTACGCTCCTTCCTTTAAGTATGTTTGCGACAAAAGCAGCGGTAAAAGAATCGCCTGCACCAACTGTATCAGCCACTTCAACCTGAGGTGTAGGAAGGAAGGACACACTGTCGGGGACGAACACGTAGCTGCCATTGACGCCACAAGTAAGAATCAACACATCGAGATTGAATTTGTCGAGCAGAATCCGGCATTTGTCCTGAAGATCAATACCTGGATAACCGAAGATTCGACTAACCGTCACCAACTCTTCATCATTAATCTTAAGGATATTACAACGGGACATAGAATTGTAGAGGATATCCTTGTTGTAGAAACCCTGACGAAGATTCACGTCAAACACTACCAGAGAGTCATCACTCTTAGGCATTGCATCGAGAAAACGGTTGATTGTGTTGCAAGACACAACGTTTCTCTGAGCCAGAGATCCGAAACAGACAGCCCTGGTTCGGGCTGCAAGTTGCTCCAGACTGTCAGTGTAAGGAATATTATCCCACGCCACATTCTCTTTAATTTCATATTGGGGTATACCTGCAGGGTCTATTTCGACCTGTACGGTACCGGTTGGATAAGGAACTGTCGCAATGTGATGATTAAGACCTTTTGATGTGAAATTTTCGATAATTTCCTTACCGAGAGCATCATCACCGATCGCACTCACCACACAGCCCGGCAAACCGAACTGAGACACATGATATGCAAAGTTAGCAGGAGCACCTCCTATTTTCTTACCTTCGGGGAGAATATCCCACAGAGCCTCACCCATTCCTACTACTACGTCTTTCATAATTTACTTATTCATTTGTTCGACATGAGGATTCATCTCTTACATCACCAAGATTTGAAATCTTTGATTCTTTATCGTGAGTGCAAAGATAAGTAAGTTTCAACAATTAGTTTATACTCAAACTCACATAATGGAAATTAATCAAGCACAAAAACTCTTTTCAATCAACCGTAAGTCCGGTGGACAGGATCTCGATATCTGCCCCATCAAAGTGAGTGAGCAGATATGTGTCGTCAATTGTCAGGCGCATGCCGGATATAAGATTATCTGATGCCTCATAGTGCCATGCCACTCTCCTGACTCCTGAGAAAGTAAGACTGACTGTCGACGGTTCATCACCGCACATAGTCACTGAAAGTTGAATACTGTCTCTATCCCTGTCAAACCCGATTGAGGCCAGATGACTATCCTTAAGTCGCGCGACAAATTCCTTCAAAATATCTCCACCTGTCACCCTTGCAAGAGCATCAGGATCAACACCGTCTTCATATCTCAGTTTGTCAGCAGTAAAAGTCATGGCCTCGTCGAAAGCACGAAGCACATATTCTTTCTCTCCTTCATGAAGTAACTTCGGGTAAGGTGAGGGTTTAAACTCCGTATGGTAATACAGACTGCCTCGCTGCAGTGGCTTGAACGGCACCGGAGCGCTCTGCAAAACACGAAGACGCATCCACGGAATACGCGAATGATGCTTAGGCCATTTTCTCAAATCGTTACGAGGGTCGACCTCGCTGAAGTCCAAACCAAGTTCCTCTATTTCTAATTTACCGATCATCTGCAATACAGGGCTCGAAGCATAGAAAAAAACGCGGTCTCCGACCTCAAATTTAAAGCGACCGAAAGTCGGCCAATCCAAAGTCTCACCGGGTACAAGGGCTTCGGCCATGTTGAAATGTCCCGGTTTTGTTGTAAATACCCAGTCTCTCATTGTCTTGTTTTTCAATTTGATTGAAAAACGTCAATGAGTATGATAAAGTTGAGAATAGTATAATTAACTGCGCCCTTGTTTTTGCGCCTCACGGCGGAGAATACGACGGTCGCGTCGCGACATCTGGCGGCGTGATACCGGAACTACGGGAGACTTTGGTGTTTCAGGAGTCTCCGTTGCGACAGCGTCTGCCTTACACTCAGAGTTATCAGTAGTATTCTCCGACAGCGGAGTCTGCTGCAATTTATATTCAGAAGTGGCAAGGTTGATAAGAGCGCGGTCTGCTGATTTGGTCGAATCATTAGCAATAATCAAGAATGAGCAACCACAACGCATCTGCAGATTGACAAGACGCTTCATCACGTAAGCGGCGGAAGCATTACGGCCAAAAGAGAGGGCTGCAATGCGGCTTACTGAATCAATGATAAACACGCGTATGTCTGTCTCTGCTATGACCTCTTCAATCGCGTTGATTATAAGATCAGCATAATCAGTCGAATCATCAGCAGACTCCAATGACGGATTAAGAATAGACATATTGTTAATGCCGGCAAGCTTATCTGCATGGTTATGAAGAGTATCAGCAGCATTGACAAACACAATCTTACGACCGGTCAGTGATATTGATGCAGCGATTTCGATAGCTTCACCTGTCTTGTCAACGTTTTGGGTCGCATGGAGCAACATTGTTGTCTTTTCACGCCACAGACCGGGGAGTAAATAGATTGTGTCTTTTGCTGATTGACTGAAAGAGTCAGATGAAATAAG
>CAMWNL010000221.1 GCA_947175585.1 uncultured Bacteroidales bacterium
GGTAGGGATTTTTCGGTAATATTATATGATTTTAAGAAATTATTCCTATAAAATCGAGGAGGAGGTAAATACTAATCAAAGGTGTTTATCTCATACTTTCGTGTTTACCGACCTCTCACATCAACGTACGTGCGTAATATTCAACGATTTCCGGAGGATTTTATGTTTCAGTTAACAAAAGATGAATGTTTAACGTCACAAATTGTAACCCTAAACGAAAGTCGTGGTCATCTTCCAGTTGTCGCAAAATTTGCGATAGTTCAAAAGGAGGGAAATAGGATCGTTACTCGCTACGTAGAGTATTACAATTTAGATGTTATAATCTCTGTGGGTTACCATATCGGAGCATCACTCAAAGACCTCGGCAAAAAGCTCTTCGCCTTCTCTAAGATGGAGGTAATGACAGGCTCCGAATTATTAGCCGGACTATAATTATTTGTGGCGTAATAACTAAACCCTTCTATTTATAACCCAAAAGAAGAAGAAAGAAAATAGGAGTCTGGACGTAGAAGGCCTTAGCAATTGCCATTTGTGGCAATTCAACCAAAGACCTTACGATGATTCACTATTGATAGGTATCAAGATGGATTATAACATTCCGGATGGGGCGAACAAAAATTGTGGCCGCCGACATCTTGCTTGTCAGCAGCCACAACGGAGATGAAATATCAGACCTATTCTTCGATAAATTTCTTTTCAGAGAGTTCGGTTGCGAGCGCAGGTGCGTCGGTAGTGATATAATCCACGCCCTGACCGATGAATTTAAGTATATCGATAGCGCTGTTGATCGTCCAGACGTTGACAATCATGCCCAGGTCGCGCGCCTCTTTAATCCATGACGGATTATTGTTATAGACGCCTGAACTGTAATCCACACTGCGGATGCCGGCAGCGAGCACTGAAGCCGGAGCACGGTCACCCATCAGATATCCGACCATAGCGTCCGGCTCCTTGGAGACGATGCGCTTACAATTGTCAAAGCTGAAGGCAATATACTCCACGCGGTCTTTGATACCGGCTTCCTCAACCATCTGCATAGCGAGGTCTACGGCCTTATTGTTGCGTTCGGTGGTCGTATGAGTCTTAAACTCTATGATGAGTTTGGATGTCGAGCTATCCATCTTGCTCTTGAAAGTCTCTATGAAATTTTCAAAAGTCGGCAGATTCTCGCCATTCGAGAGTTTCACGTTTTTGATGCGGTCATAGGTATTTTGATAGAACACCAAGCCGTTAACCTGACCGTCGTGGTGAACGATAAGTTTGTCATCAGTTGTAATCCATACATCAAGCTCGATGCCATAATAATTGGAGTCCATGGCTTTTTTAAGCGATGCGATCGAATTTTCTGTCGCACCGTCGATGTGTTCGCCACGGTGAGCGATAATCTTGGGCACTACCGGAGACACCGGAGTCGCTGACACGGTGAATTCAGCCGCACACAAAGGCATATTTGACGCAGCGCGTTTGACGATAATCTTATATGTGCCCGAAGTCATTTCGGCAGGAATGACAAAAGTGATTTTTCCGTCGCCTACAGTCGCGTCGGGCGTAAGGGTCAGCGAACCGTCAGCCTTCTGGAGCTCGATCGCGTCGCCTGACTCAAAGCCGTTGCCATAGATATTATATTTATAACCTGCTCCGACAACACACTCTGACATATATTGCAGATCGGTGACTGTGAACGACTGGGCCGACTGATCAAACGCCGAGGCTTCCCACAGTCTCGCAACCTGATCGGCTGTCATAGGAGCGTCATAGATACGGGCGGTAACGATGTCGCCGTTCCACGCCGAGGCAGCGGCCGTCTGGTTGGGCTCGGCGTCGCCACCTATCACAAACGACTCAGCGCCTGTCGACACAGGCACATAGTTGCCGGGGGCGTTGGCTGTTCCGCTGAGTTCGCCGTTAATATAAATATATGTCTTGCCTTCTTCCTTATTCCAAACTCCGACCACATGATAATATTTGCCGACTTCGGGAGCGACCTTACTGTGGGTCCAGCACCAGTTTGACGAACCGGAAGTCGAAATATTAGGCAGGAAGGTGATATTTTTCGAACGGCTGTGACCGGGGAGGATAAAGCCTATACCTCCGGCCTGCATCGAGCTGAACCACTTCACTTCGAGATCCGACGGGTCTTTGTCTCCGAGCATCATGATTGACTCGAATGTACATCCGTCAGCCACTCGCGTGATGAATTCATCGTTGGGTTTGTAGTTGACGCGATAGTAACCCGAAGTTATGCCGGCACCCAACGAATGACGGTAATTTGCCACATAGCGTTTGTGGATATCATTATAATATGTCATCAGCGCAGTGCTCTTCTGAGTGATGACGTCATGAGCCATAGGCGACACATCTTCAGCCGTGCCGTCTTCCTTAAACACCACGTCGAGCAGGTCGGCGGTCGGAGTGACGGCCTGAGAAAGTGTAATCTGCTTGCTCAGGTTGTCACCATATTTAAAGGTGACGGTGTATTTCACGTCATCGGACGAAGGCTTGAACGGGAACTTCAGCACGAGCTGATTTTTAGATTTTGACACTTCAGTCACCAGCGAATTATCGACCGTGTATGTCCACTGGCAGTTGGCCGAGACTTTTATTGTCACTTCACCGCCGATAAAAGGCACTACGTCAGTCATCGGCGAAACGCTGAGCGTAGGGTCGCCGTCGATTTCCTCGATAAATTCGATTTTAGAAATGTCATCGGTCGGGATGACCACGGTCTGACCGTCATTTTTGGTGACCGACAGTTTATAGACTTGAGCGAAAGCTGTCAGAGACATAAGCGCGCAAGCCGCGATTAGCGAAATTTTTCTCATTATTTATAGACTTTAAAGGTTGTTTCTTTTGTGGTTACAATATAGACGCCCGACACAAGGTCACCGACCTCAAGTTCGGCCGTGCCGCTTTCGTCAGCAGAGGTCTGACGGAGCATTACGCCCGACAGATTATAGAGGGTCACCGCTCCCGAAGCCGTCATTCCGCGAATCACCACAACCGACGGATCGCTAAGGTCGACAATCAGCGAAGACTCGATTTCGTCAACCGACGCCGGGTCGAGTTTCAACACCTTGGCATGTTCGATTTCCGACATCTCAAAATCGGCACTCAACTCATTGGACACGATTTTACACTTATAGTCTTCAAACGTTATCAACGGTTCGTCGGCAAGCATGAAATACTGCTTATCGCCATTTTTCATCTGGACCATCAGAGCGTGGCCTACATCTGATGTCTGAGCAACAATCCCGGGCGCACATACTGCGAGCCCGAAAGCGATGAAGGCAGAACGGGCGATTGCCTTGCAGACGTTTCTGAAATTTAAGGTTAACATAGTTGGTTTATAAACAGATAATTATATTTCTTCAAAAAGAATCGGGCACAGTAATATCCAATTCTTGTTGTCTAAGTTATTAACATTATTCCTTATCGGCAATTTCATTAATTATTTTTCACTATTTCAAAGCCGATTTAACACTATTAGTTATAATCATTTTATTCCTAACTTTAGTTGGATACGTTATGTCCCGTGATTTTGTATGTTTGCACCGAAATAATTACAATACACCCATGAGCAATTATTTGTAACTTTGTTTCTGGAAAAGTTGAATGATATTACAAATCCTTATATAAGCAACTCGCGAAAGAAATTGTATAATGTCTGATTCATCCGGCGTAGCGAGCAAAATGACAAAATGAGTAATACAAATCAATTTGCACAAATGTTTAGCAAAAAAGCATCTAAATGACAAAAATATTCTTAACTCAGTGTTCTATTTTGCACAAAATTAGTAACTTTGCACATCAAGTATTATATAAAAAAGGTGTAATCAATCTACAAAACTGAACCGATCACTCTCTGCAATCCGTGACAGACATCTGCCGGGAAGTCATCAATTCAGTAATTTTCAGCCACATAGTTTTATTATGTTCTATAACCGACATTTTATAACACGTCTATTATCTGCTACTATTGTAACCCTATCACTCGCGACTCCCTGTGTAGGCTTCGCCATGCCCTCAGACAAAGTTGACGACAACGACCGTGCATTTCTGTTTTTCGGCAAAAAGAAAAACAAGAAAAACACCGAAAGCGCTGAATCTGCTCCGGCTAAAAGCGACTATGACAAACTCGTCGACGACGCGCCTTATGTGTCTCAGGGGCTGTTCAATGTCATCCGCCAGGGTGAGGACTACTATTTTGAAATTCCAAAGAAATATCTCGGCAAGCCGATGCTTGCCGTCAATAAATTTGTCAAGGTACCTGCCGAACTC
>CAMWNL010000222.1 GCA_947175585.1 uncultured Bacteroidales bacterium
GGCCATGAATAAATGGATAGCAGAGCACATCCGCTATCCGGAAGATGCGATTGAGTCAAAGACTGAGGGAAAAGTAATCGTGGAATTTATAGTGGACGAAAACGGCGATGTCATCGATCCTCAGATAATTAAAGGACTTACGCTCGAACTTAACAAAGAGGCTGTGCGAGTGGTAAGAGAGATGCCTGACTGGAGACCCGGCAAGGTTAACGGTGAAACGGTAAAGACTTATTATACAACCCCGATAACATTCAGGTTACCAAACAAATGAAGAGTGACTGACGACGTTAACAAATATTGGGGAACGGGGTCTAATTGTCGGTCTGATAATTTTGAGTAATTTTGTGACATCAAAATTAACTGTTCAAAATGGAACGACCAACATCATTATTGCGGCTATTTGCAACATTTTTTAAAATAGGCGCCTTCACCTTCGGAGGTGGATGGGCGATGATCAGCATAATCGAGCGAGAAATCGTCGACAAATATCATTGGATAGAGCGCAATGAGTTTCTCGACCTGCTCGCGGTGGCCCAGTCGCTGCCCGGTATTCTCGCTGTAAATATCTCGGTTGCGGTCGGCGACAAACTGCGCGGACTCAAGGGCAGTGTATGTTCGGCGGCAGGCACCATTGCTCCGAGTTTCCTGATCATCCTGCTTATAGCGATGTTTCTTACGCCTGACCTTATCACCAACAATCCTGTCATATCAGCTATCTTCAAAGGTATAAGACCGGTAGTTGTCGCTCTGATCGTGGCTCCTGTAATAACATCGGCACGATCGGCCGGGATAAATTGGAAGACCGTCTGGATACCCGTTGCGGTAGCCCTGCTGATATGGTCGAAACTTCCGTTCATATCAAATCCCATACTTTATATTGTGCTCGGCGGACTTGGCGGATGGTATCTGCTGCACCGCAGTGTCAAAGCCAATCAAGCCGGAAAGGAGGGAGGTGAGCAGCAATGATGATTTATCTCAGACTTATCTGGAGCTATCTTAAAATAGGCTTCTTCGGCTTCGGCGGAGGTTACGCAATGCTTGCCCTTATCGAGAACGAAATCGTTTCTCCGGGCTGGATAACAGAAAAAATGTTCACCGACATTGTTGCCATCTCCCAGATGACACCAGGGCCGATAGGCATCAACTCAGCGACTTACATAGGCTATGTCGCGCCCATGCACTCATCTGAGGCTCTCAACTCTCCCCTTTGGGGCATACTCGGCTCGCTGATTTGCACGATGGTCGTTATTTTGCCGTCATTTCTGCTTGTAAGATATGCCAGTCACTATATCCGTCGCCATCGTGACAGCGTCGTTATCAAAGGTGTGTTCAATGGCCTGCGTCCGGTCGTAATCGGACTTATCGCGTCGGCAGCCCTCATACTTATGAACGGCGATAACTTCGGGACTACTGACCCTGACATTATCAAAAGCGTCATTCTCGCGGCTGCAGCATTGTGCGTGACGCTGTTTACCAAAGTACACCCTATCCTTATTATCATCTGTGCCGGGGTTGCCGGATTTTTCTTATTTTAATTTTGAACGATGACTTATCAGGAGACTCTTGATTATCTCTATATAAAGACACCGATGTTTCAGTCAATCGGTGCCGGAGCATATAAACCCGGACTGCAGACTGTGGAGAGACTGAGCGAAATGTTCGGCAATCCTCAGCGCGAATTTAAGACCATACACGTCGGCGGAACGAATGGCAAAGGCTCTACAGCCCACACTATAGCCGCAGTGCTTCAGTCTGCCGGTTACAAAGTAGGTCTGTTTACATCGCCTCATCTCATAGACTTCCGTGAGCGCATCAGAGTTAACGGCCGCATGATTGACGAGTCAGAAGTCTGTGACTTCGTTGACCGCTTTATCAACCGCGGTGGAGAAGAGCTCCAATGCTCGTTCTTCGAGTTGACAACGGTGATGGCGTTTGAGCATTTTGCCAAACAAAAAGTCGATGTGGCCGTGATAGAAGTCGGTCTGGGCGGACGTCTTGACAGCACGAATATCATCACGCCTGAATTAAGTGTAATCACAAATATCTCGCTTGACCACACTGCCCTGCTCGGCCACACCCTTGTAGAGATAGCCCGGGAAAAAGCCGGAATTATCAAGGAAAACGTTCCGGTGGTCATCGGCGAATCAGCAGGAGAGGTGCGCGAAGTATTCCGCTCGACCGCTGACTTACGCCATGCACCGGTCTGCTATGCCGACGACAGCAATGTCTATGAAAGAGCCGAGGCTCATGATGACTGCATAATCTATCACTCGACTCCCTGGGGCGAGATACGGGCGGAGCTCTGCGGCGACTGTCAGACAAAAAATGCAGCGACTATATTATGTGCTCTAAAAGGTCTCGCAGAGATAGGCTTCGAAATCAATTCGGATGCTGTGGCCGATGGGTTTGCCAACGTTTGCCGTCTGACGGGGCTTGCCGGACGATGGATGAAAGTCAGCGACAATCCTACCGTAATCTGTGACACCGGGCATAATGTCGGAGGGTGGAGCTATCTGTCAGAACGTCTGAAATCATTAGGCGACAAGCTTCACATGGTCATCGGATTTGTCAACGACAAAGATGTGTCGGGCATACTCGGCATGATGCCTCGCGAGGCTCATTATCACTTTGTGAAGCCGTCGGTGCCCCGTGGTCTGGATGCTGATCAACTCAGTGTCAAGGCCGAAGCGGCCGGCCTGCAAGGCAGCGTGTCGCAGTCGGTCGAGGATGGATATAAAATCGCCCTCTCTCAGGCGAAAGAGGGCGATACGATCTTCGTCGGCGGTAGCACATTTGTGGTCGCCGACTTATTGAAATTTATCGGATAGCGATAACTTCTATTTCAACCAAAACATTTTTGGGAAGAGTCTTGACTGCAACTGCAGAGCGAGCCGGGAAAGGCTCGGTGAAAGTTGCGGCGTAGACTTCGTTCATTGCAGCGAAATCATTCATGTCTGCGAGGAAGACAGTTGTCTTAACGACATTGTCGACAGTGAGGCCGGCTGCCGCAAGGATAGCCTTAACATTGGCGAGAGACTGAGTGGTCTGAGCGGTAATGCCTTCAGGGATTTCACCTGTTTCGGGATTCAAGGGGATCTGACCTGAAGCAAATACCATCGAGCCGGCATCAATAGCCTGGCTGTAGGGGCCGATTGCGCCCGGAGCGGCGGTTGTTGAAATTACTTTTTTCATAATTAATTAGTTTTTAGTTGGATGGTTAATATCTTTTATTGATAAATCGACCAGACGGACAGTTCCGGCATACTGGTCGAGACATGCCGTCAGTTTATTATATGTATTTACAATGCCCGGAAACATCGTGTCAAACTGAGGTATAAACCCGTGGCGGCCGGCCGCTTCAAGGCGGTCGCGGACCAGCGAAACGGTTATCTTATCGACTTCCATAGCCGGTTGAAAACCATATAACTCCTTCGGTCCGTCAATGACAACTTTTGAAATCAGACCTGACGCGATGAGGGCGTCGAGAGCATTGCTGACCAATCGTGACGGCAGATGATAACCGACTATGATTTCCCTTACGGTTATCGGGGGCTGAGAGTCAGCAAAACGACGGATGACTACAACCGCAACAGCCATAATCACCTTTTCTCGGTAGCGGAGCGATATGCGGTCTACATCTTCTTTAAAATCAAATTCAAAGATATTCTGTGAGGCATAACAGAGCACCGCTCCGGCAAGAGTGATCACCCAGACGAGCTGAAGCCAGATAAGCATCAACGGGATAAACGAAACGCTACCATATATGGCGTTATATTTGGACACATACATCTGGCCTGTCACAAAAATCCATTGTAAGGCCAAAAAGCCAGTACCGGCGAGAACGCCGGCAATAAAGGCATTGGCAAATTTGACCTTGACATTAGGTATGAGCATATAGACCGCCGTGAAAAACAGCCATGTGAATATCCATGAGCAGGCTTCAAGAATAACAGTGACCAACGGGGTCAGGAATTTGAAATGGAATATCGCGTCTAACGTCGAAGACAAAAGCATGTTAAGACCGCCGGCACATATCAACAACACCGGCAGGATAAGCAACATAGCTGTGTAATCGGTTATCTTACGCCATATACTGCGACCCTCCTTTACACCCCACACCGCGTTAAAACTGTCTTCAACGCTGCTGACCAGGGATATCAACGTCCACAATAGGAAAAGTATGCCTATACCGACGAACACGCCCTCACTCGCCTGATTGAGATATGAGTCAACAAATGCAAGCATACGGCTTATAGCTTCGCGCTGGGCATGGA